>NZ_JASJVL010000027.1:0-51665 GCF_035019745.1 Pseudomonas sp. 10S5 | reverse complement strand
TGAACTGCGTTGAATATTTACCCATGAAAAACACCCCGGTAGTTGGATGGGTGTCCAACATTTGGGGCGCAGTTCAGAATGTGTGTCATTCACAACGAGGGCGATCACGTCATTCGCTTCCCCATAAATGGGCACGAATTCATATCGAGAAAAGGCCATACCGGTTTACTTCACCGCCTCAAACAACCCCGTAGCGCCCATCCCGCCGCCGACGCACATGGTGACGATGCCATAGCGCAGGTTGCGGCGTTGCAGTTCGCGGACCAAGTGGCCGACCTGGCGGGAGCCGGTCATGCCGAAGGGGTGGCCGATGGAGATGGAGCCGCCGCTGAGGTTGTACTTTTCGTTGTCGATGCCCAACCGGTCACGGGCGTACAAGCATTGCGAGGCAAACGCTTCGTTGAGTTCCCAAAGGTCGATGTCGGCGATTTGCAGGCCCTTGGCTTTCAAAAGTTTGGGCACCGAATACACCGGGCCGATGCCCATTTCATCCGGTTCACACCCGGCCACGGTGAAACCCCTGAAAAACGCCAGGGGTTTCAGACCCAGTTCCAGTGCTTTCTCCAGGCTCATGATCAGGGTCATCGACGCGCCGTCAGACAGTTGCGACGAATTTCCGGCGGTTACCGAACCGTCCTCAGCAAATACCGGCTTGAGGCTAGACAGGCTTTCTAACGTGGTGTCCGGGCGGTTGCAATCGTCGCGATCAACGATGCCTTCTACCAAGCTGCTGGCGCCTGTGGCCTTATCTTCGACGCGGTAGGTCACTTTCATCGGCACGATTTCGTCATCAAACCGTCCGGCAACCTGAGCCGCCGCCGTTCGTTGCTGGCTCTGCAAAGCGTAAAGGTCTTGCTGCTCACGGCTGACGTTGTAGCGCCGCGCGACGATTTCAGCGGTTTGGCCCATGGGGAAGTAAATGCCCGGCACTTGCTCTTTCAGCAACGGATTGATCAGGTTGTCCATGTTGACGCTTTTCATCGTCAGGCTGATGGACTCAACGCCGCCCGCGACGATGACATCGCTGCACCCCGAGGCAATTTGGTTGGCCGCGATCGCAATCGCCTGCAAGCCCGATGAGCAATAACGATTGAGGGTCATGCCGGGCACGTTAATGCCCAACTTTGACAGCACCGCCACGTTACGCCCGATGTTGTAGCCCTGAGCGCCTTCATTGGAGCCCGCGCCAACGATGCAATCTTCCACCAGCGCCGGGTCCAGACCATTTCGCGTCAGCAGCGCATTCACGCAATGGGCCGCCATGTCATCGGGCCGGGTTTGGTTGAACTTGCCGCGAAACGACTTGGCCAGGCCAGTGCGCACGCTGTCGACAATCACCACTTCACGCATGGCATATCTCCGTTCTTATTGGGGGGGGCGAGGAAGGTTGCTAAAACTTCCTTGAGCATAAGTCCAGGTCAGTGCGGTCCGCGATGATCATTCATTGGCTGTATGGAAAATCATCTGCTCACTTGGACTTCTTATCCTTGGCGAAGGCCGCTTCTAGTGCTTCGTTGATCGTGCGCAGCACTTTGACCCGCGCCCAGTGCTTGTCGTTGGCTTCAACCAAAGTCCACGGAGCAATTTCAGTGCTGGTACGGTCGACCATGTCATTCACCGCCGCGCGATATTCAGGCCATTTTTTGCGGTTGCGCCAATCGTCGTCGGTAATCTTGAAGCGTTTGAACGGGATTTTCTCTCGCGCCTCAAAGCGTTCCAACTGGGTTTTTTCATCGATGGCCAGCCAAAACTTCACCACCACGATACCCGCTTCGGTGAGTTGCTCTTCGAAATCATTGATCTCGCTGTAGGCACGCATCCAGTCCGCAGGGCTGCAAAAACCTTCGACGCGCTCCACCAGTACTCGGCCATACCAGGAACGATCAAACACTGTGAACTTGCCCCGCGCCGGAATTTGCCGCCAAAACCTCCACAGGTAGGGCTGCGCGCGTTCGTCTTCTGTGGGTGCGGCAATCGGGATAATCGCGTATTGACGCGGGTCCAGCGCCGCCGCAACCCGTCGAATCGCACCGCCCTTCCCCGCAGCGTCGTTACCTTCAAAGACTGCCACCAACGCGTGTTGGCGCATGCGTTTGTCGCGCATGTTCCCTGAAAACCGCGCCTGCTCGGTGATCAACTGTTCTTCGTAATCGTCCTTTTCCAGGTGTTGGGTCATGTCGAGACTGGTCAGCAGGCTCAGTTCGTCGACGGTTGGGGCTTGGGGCTCCAGGGGTGTCGGCATCGGTTTGGCTTTCCCGTTAGCCAACGCGGCCTGCATGCCTTGAAGCAATAAACGCCCGGTGGTCAGGCTGCGGTAATGCGGGTCAACGCCCTCGATCACATACCAAGGCGCGTAATCCCGACTGGTCCGGCGCAGTACGCGTTCACCATAACGAACGAATTTGTCGTAGGTTTTCGATTGCTGCCAATCCAGTGGGCTGATGCGCCAGCTGTGCAGTGGGTCATCCTCAAGCGCCTTGAGCCGAGCCTTCATCTGCTTCTTGGACAGGTGAAACCAGAATTTGAAGATTAACGCCCCTTCGTCGACGAGCATTTTTTCCAGCCGTTCAGCGCTATTAATCGCCTGATCAAGCTTGGCATCTTTAAACTCACCGTGAACCCGGCCTTGAATCATCTGGCTGTACCAATTGCCGAAAAAAATCCCCATGCGGCCTTTGGCAGGCAATTGCCGCCAATAGCGCCAAGCCGGTGGGTGAGCCAATTCCTCGTCAGTCTGCTGATCGAAGGTGCGCACCTCGATCAGCCGAGGGTCCATCCACTCGCTGAGGAGCTTCATCGTTTCGCCCTTGCCTGCGCCCTCAATGCCGTTGATCAAGACGATCACTGGAAAACGCGCCTGCTGTTGCAGTTCGTACTGCACGTCCAGCAATGCTTCGCGCAACGCGGGCACTTCGGCGTCGTAGGTTTCTTTGTCAATGGCGTGACCGATTTCGGCAGATTCGAACATCCACATATTCCTCTTTCAATATCGCCCAAGACTAACGGATCGAGTGAACCAATGTCGGTTAAGACAGCCAATCCTTGCGATGGGTCAACGGAAACACGATTTCCTTCACCGCACCCTTCGCACGCCTTGGCCCGCACGGCGATTACGTTAATATGTCGCGCTTCTGACCTCAGCCGAGTCCGCCATGACCCTCACCCGCCACGCCCAGATCGAATGGGACGAACAGGGCAACCCCCATTCTCCGGCGTTTTCGGATGTCTATTTCTCGACGCAATCGGGCCTTAATGAAACCCGTCACGTCTTCCTGAAACAGAACAACCTTGCGCAGCGCTTTACAGCGTTGGCGGCGGGGGCGCAGCTGGTGATTGGTGAAACCGGCTTTGGCACCGGCTTAAATTTTTTATGTGCCTGGCAGTTGTTTGCCCAATGCGCACCGGCCACTGCGCGATTGCACTTTGTCAGCGTTGAAAAATTCCCCCTGACCCAAAGCGACTTGCAACGCGCCCTCGGCTTGTGGCCAGAGCTGACGATTCTTGCCGATCAACTCATGACTCAGTACGTGGCTGTACACGAGGGTTTTCAGCGGTTTGTGTTCGACGGCGGGCGAGTGACCTTGACCCTGTTGATCGGTGACGTGCTGGAAATGCTGCCGCAACTGGACGGGCAGATCGACGCATGGTTTCTCGACGGTTTTGCCCCGGCAAAAAATCCAGAGATGTGGACCGCGGAACTGTTCTCTGAGCTGGCCCGACTCTCGGCACCTGACGCAACCATCAGCACCTTTACCAGCACCGGCTGGGTTCGGCGCGCGTTGAACGCAGCCGGATTCAAGATGAAACGTACACCGGGAATCGGCCATAAGTGGGAAGTGCTACGCGGGATATTTGTAGGCTCGCCGCCAGAAACGGTTAAACCATCGCAGGTCAAGCCTTGGTTCGCCCGACCTGCGCCATTTACCGGGCAACGTAAAGCACTGGTTATTGGTGCGGGCCTGGCCGGATGCGCGACAGCCGCCAGCCTCGCGGCACGGGGGTGGCAAGTGAGTTTGCTGGAGCGTCACAACGACGTCGCGCAGGAAGCCTCGGGTAATCCGCAGGGCGTGTTGTATTTGAAACTGTCGGCCCATGGCACCGCGTTGTCGCAGTTGATCGTCAGCGGTTTCGGCCATACGCGGCGGCTGCTGGAGCGCCTGCAACGCGGCCTCGATTGGGACGCCTGCGGCGTTTTGCAACTGGGGTTCAACGACAAGGAAGCCGAGCGTCAAGCGCAGTTGGCCCAGGCGTTTCCTGCCGAACTGTTGCAACTGCTGGACCTACCGGCGGCCCAGGCAAAGGCCGGTATCACACTGGCGTGCGGCGGTTTGTTTTTCCCCGAAGGTGGCTGGGTCAATCCGCCAGCGCTGTGTCGATTCCAGGCGTGGCACCCGAACATTCAATTGCTGACCCACCACGATGTGCTGGAGCTACGCCGCGACGGCGAACAATGGCAAGCGTGGGCCGGCGAGCAAATGCTGGAACAGGCACCGGTGGTGGTGTTGGCCGGGGCTGCTGAGGTCAAACGCTTTGCAGCCAGCGCCGAACTGCCGCTCAAACGCATTCGAGGACAAATCACCCGACTGACTGAAACCCCGGCCAGCGCGGCGCTGAGTACCGTGGTTTGTGCTGAAGGCTACATTGCGCCCGGCCGTTCAGGCGAACACACACTGGGCGCCAGTTTCAATTTCAAGAGCAATGACCTGACGCCCACCACTGCCGACCATTTAGACAACCTCCAACTGCTACAGGAGATCTCTGTTGACCTGGTGAAACGCCTCGGCGCGGATACGTTACCGCCCGAGGACTTGCTCGGCTTCGCCGGGTTCCGCTGCACCAGCCCGGACTACTTGCCCATCGTCGGTCCGTTGGTAGACAAAAACGCGTTCGTCGAGGCCTACGCTGTATTGGGTAAAGACGCCCGCCAAGTACCGGATATCGAATGCCCATGGCTTGCCGGTTTGTACGTCAACAGCGGCCACGGTTCACGGGGATTGATCACCGCGCCATTGTCTGGCGAACTGCTCGCCGCCTGGCTGGATAACGAACCGTTGCCACTGCCACGCAGCGTCGCCGAAGCCTGCCACCCGAATCGTTTTGCGTTGAGGGGGTTGATACGAGGTAAAGCGTGAGGCGCGAAGCGGTCCAGAAAATGCTGAACGCAAACGAGCGTTTTGGCTTTATCGCAACCTTGCGCAACGACCGCGGACCCACTGACTTCAGAAAAAACAACGGCCCTTTACCCAGCAACACCAGCTATCCTCTCCCCCACCCCATTGCTCAGGCGAACCTTCATGCTGCACGTGCAGGACGTGTTCAAAAGTTACGCAACACCGCAAGGTCCATTGGCGGTGTTGCAGGGGGTGGATCTAAATCTTGAACACGGCAGCAGCCTGGCATTGATGGGCGAATCAGGCAGCGGCAAAAGCACCTTGTTGCACCTGATCGCCGGGCTGGACAACGTTGATCGGGGCGTCATCCGTATCGGCGGGCATCGGCTGGATCAAATGAATGAAACCCAACTTGCCCGGTGGCGGCGCACCGAAATTGGTCTGGTGTTTCAACAATTCAACCTGATCAGCAGCCTCAAGGTTGAAGACAACCTGGCGTTTCAAGCACGCCTGGCCGGGCGTTTCGATCCCATCTGGCAAGCCCAATTGATCGAGCGCTTGGGGCTCGGCGAATTGCTCAAGCGCTACCCGGAACAACTCTCGGGCGGGCAGCAACAACGCGTCGCCCTGGGTCGCGCGCTCGCCTCGCGCCCCGGTTTGTTGTTGGCCGATGAACCCACCGGCAACCTCGACGAAGCCACTAGCGATGAAGTTCTTCAATTGCTCCTTGACCTGCTCCGCGACAGCCCTACCAGTCTGCTGATGGTGACCCACTCAACGCGCATCGCAGCTCGTCTAGCAACTAAAGTAGTCCTGCATGGCGGGCGTTTGGCCGCTGCAGGCGAACGCTGAAATGTCGGTTTTTTATTGGACACTGCGAGCGCTACTGAGTCATTGGCGACGACATCCGGTGCAGTTTTTCAGCGTGCTCACCGGGCTGTGGCTGGCGACCAGTTTGCTCACCGGCGTGCTAGCGCTGAACAGTCAGGCACGGGAGAGCTACGCTCGCGCTAGCCAATTGATCGGCGGTGAGCCCCAGGCCAGCCTTAGCGCGCCCAATGGTGCAAGCTTTTCTCAAGCTCTGTTCGTCAACCTACGCCGCGCGGGTTGGCCGGTTTCGCCGGTCTTGCAAGCGCGGGTGACGCTCAAAGGCCACGAAGACCAACG
This sequence comes from Pseudomonas sp. 10S5, assembly GCF_035019745.1. Taxonomy (NCBI): domain Bacteria; kingdom Pseudomonadati; phylum Pseudomonadota; class Gammaproteobacteria; order Pseudomonadales; family Pseudomonadaceae; genus Pseudomonas; species Pseudomonas sp. 10S5. The sequence goes on along the minus strand of NZ_JASJVL010000027.1, from coordinate 45,387 downwards.
TCTGCAATTGATGGGCATCGAACCGCTGTCACTGCCCGGTGGCGCGGCGGTGGCTGGCAAAGCCTTGGACATTGAACAGATGGTTGGATTTTTCAGCGCGCCGGGCAGCACCTGGATTGCTCCGCAGACTTTGCAGGCACTGGGTTTTCATGAGGGTGATACGCCGCTGACCGACAGCGGCCGCGCATTGCCGCCGCTGCACAGTCAGGCCGACATGGCCCCCGGTTTGTTGTTGGTGGACATCGGTTTCGCCCAACACTTGTTGAACGCGCCGCAACAACTTTCCCGGCTTCTATTACCCAAGGTATTTGCCGACAGCAAGCCAGTGTTACCGGCCAACGTAATCGGCCAATTGGTGCTGAAAACCAGTGGCGAAGAAAACAATCTGACGCGGCTAACCGAAAGCTTTCACCTGAACCTCGATGCCTTGGGGTTCCTATCGTTCGTGGTGGGGTTGTTCATCGTCCACGCCGCCATCGGTTTGGCCCTTGAACAACGCCGGGGCCTGTTGCGAACCCTGCGAGCGTGCGGGGTCAGCGCCCGGTTGTTGATCATCAGCCTGGCTGTCGAACTGGGTGGCCTGGCCGTGCTCGGCGGCCTCGCCGGGGTCATCAGCGGTTACGTGCTCGCCAGCGTCTTGCTGCCCGATGTCGCCGCCAGCTTGAGGGGTTTATACGGCGCAGAAGTGGCCGGGCAGCTGAGTTTGAGCCCATGGTGGTGGGCCAGCGGCGTTGGTTTGAGCCTGCTCGGTGCGCTACTGGCAGGGGCCAACAGTTTGTTGCGAGCCGCACGTATGCCGTTGTTGGCGTTGGCCAACGCGCAAGCCTGGCATCAGGCGCATAGTCGTTGGCTGCGTCGGCAAGCTTGGGTCGCGGCGCTGGCGCTGCTGGTGGCAATGTTCGCTCTGCTGTTGGGCGACAGCCTGACCAGCGGCTTTGTGCTAATGGGCACCTTATTATTAGGCGCGGCGCTGGGGTTGCCTGTGTTGCTCAACGCCCTGCTCAATGGGTTATTGGGCCGTAGCCGTTCGGTGCTCGGTCAATGGTTTCTCGCCGATTGCCGCCAACAATTGCCCGCCTTGAGCCTGGCGTTGATGGCCTTGTTGCTGGCGCTGGCGGCAAATATCGGCGCTGGCAGCATGACCTCGGGGTTCCGCCAGACCTTCACTAACTGGCTGGAGCAACGCCTGACCGCCGAGCTGTACCTCAATCCGGAAAACCCGGCCCAGGCACGGGACATACAAACCTGGCTCAGCCAACAACCGTCAGTCACTGCCGTGCTGCCTAACTGGCAAGTCTCGGTTCAGTTGCAGGGCTGGCCAGCAGATCTGTTCGGCGTGATCGATCACCCCACCTATCGCCAGCACTGGCCGTTGCTGCAATCGGTATCGAGCGATCCCTGGGATCAACTGGTTCACGACGACACGCTGATGCTCAGCGAACAACTGGCGCGACGATTAAGCGTTAACGTCGGTGATCACCTGACGATTCCGACACCCCTAGGCCAATGGACGCCCCGCGTCGTCGCGATCTACGCCGACTACGGCAATCCCAAGGGCCATTTGTTGGTCAACGCTCAACACTTGCTGCGTTACTGGCCGCAACTGTCACCCAACCGATTCAACCTGCGCATCGCCCCGGCAGCGGTACCGTCACTGGTGCATGACCTTCAGTCTCGATTCAAGCTGGATGACAACCGCATCATCGACCAAAGCCAGCTCAAGGGTTGGTCGACGCAAGTGTTCGAACGCACCTTTGCCGCCACCGCCGCGCTGAACAGCCTGACCTTGGGTGTGGCCGGTGTCGCGCTGTTCATTAGTTTGCTGACCCAGAGCCAAAGTCGTCTCGGCCAACTTGCACCGTTATGGGCGCTGGGCGTGACGCGAAGGCAATTGATGCTGCTCAACCTCGGACAAACCTGGTTGCTGGCGGTGCTAACGCTGGTACTCGCGCTGCCGTTGGGGTTGCTGTTGGCCTGGTGTCTGGACGCGGTAATCAATGTGCAAGCCTTCGGCTGGCGCCTGCCGTTGCAGATATTCCCTGCACAGTTAATGCAATTGATGGCGTTGGCGTTGTTGGCCACCTTGCTGGCCTCGACCTGGCCCCTGATCAAGCTGTACCGCAGCCGCCCGGCGGATCTGTTAAGGACGTTCGCCAATGAGAATTAACTGGCTGCTGCTGGCATTAAGTGTCCTGTTGTTGGGCGCCTGCGATGACGATGACAAAACCCCGGCCAACGGCTTTGCCGGGCTGGGCAACGACGCGGCGGCGTTTGCTCAAGTGGTGCCCGGCAAAGTCTTCAGCTTTCCCGAGGACCACGGCCCGCATGACGGTTTTCGCATCGAATGGTGGTACGTCACTGCCAACCTCAAGGATGACCAAGGCCAGGATTTCGGCGTGCAATGGACGCTGTTTCGCAGTGCGCTAAAAGCAGGGCCTGAGCAACCGGGCTGGGCCGATCAAACGATCTGGATGGGCCACGCCGCCGTCACCTCAGCCAACCAGCATTACGCCGCCGAGCGTTATGCCCGTGGTGGGGTCGGGCAAGCCGGGGTCAGCGGCGCGCCATTCAAGGCGTGGATCGACGATTGGACGTTCGACAGCCAATCGACCCGCGACAACCCGCTGACCGACATGCAACTGCATGCCCGAGGGCCGTCTTTTAACTATCAACTGCACCTCACCTCAAGCCAGCCGCTGGTGCTGCAAGGCGCGCAGGGCTTCAGTCAAAAATCCGAACAAGGCCAAGCGTCGTATTACTACAGCCAACCGTTTTTACAGGCCTCTGGCAGCCTCGACATCGACGGCAAAACCTACCACGTCAGCGGTCCCGCCTGGCTCGATCGGGAGTGGAGCAGTCAACCATTGACCGCCAATCAAACCGGCTGGGACTGGTTTTCCGTGCACCTGGAAAGCGGCGCTCAACTAATGCTGTACCGCATGCGGCAGAAGAGCGGCGAGGCTTACCTCACCGGCACCTGGATCGACACCGACGGCAAGACCCAATTGCTCAACGGTTCGCAAATCCAACTCACACCCTTGTCCACCAGCGACGTCGCCGACCATAAAATACCCACCCGTTGGTCAGTCAAGATCCCGAGCAAACAGCTCGATATCGTCACCACTGCGCTGAATCCAAACGCCTGGATGGACCTGCGCATTCCCTATTGGGAAGGTCCGGTGACGGTAAGCGGAAACCAGGCCGGGATTGGGTATCTGGAGATGACGGGGTATTAACAGCCGCAGCTACAAGAGGGCAGCTGCAAGCGACAAGCTCGACTGCTTGCAGCATGTAGCTTTTAGCTTGCATCTCTTACAGCTGCCCCCGGGGTTTATAACTGATCGATCTAAAACATTCGCAAACCTCACGGGTCAGTTTCTGGTGTAGGCGACTGATCGTCTGCCCTCCCCAACGGACACCCGGTAAGGACTTATGTGCGGATTAGCAGGTGAGCTACGTTTCGACCATCAACCAGCAGACCTCGCTGCGGTTGAGCGGATTACCCATCAATTGGCCCCTCGCGGACCCGACGCCTGGGGCTTTTATTGTCAGGGGCCCATTGCCCTTGGTCATCGTCGGCTGAAAATCATGGACCTGTCGGACGCGTCTGCTCAGCCGATGGTTGATCATTCTCTGGGCCTGTCGCTGGCATTCAATGGCGCTATTTATAACTTCCCGGAATTGCGTACTGAGCTGGAAATCCTCGGCTATACGTTTTATTCCGGTGGCGACACCGAAGTACTGCTCAAGGGCTACCACGCGTGGGGCGCCGACATGCTGCCCAAGCTGAACGGCATGTTCGCCTTCGCCATCTGGGAACGTGACACCGAGGAGTTGTTCATCGCCCGCGACCGCTTGGGCGTCAAACCGCTTTATATGTCGCACACCGACAAGCGTTTGCGTTTCGCCTCCACTTTGCCCGCGCTGCTCAAAGGCGCAGACATCAGCTCACTGCTGGACCCGGTCGCCCTGAATCATTATTTGAATTTCCACTCGGTTGTACCCTCGCCGCGCACGCTGTTGGCTGGCGTTGAAAAACTACCGCCCGCCACCTGGATGCGCATTGATGCCCGCGGTAAATCGGAGCAAAAAGTTTGGTGGCGCCTGCCCTATGGACCACATGCTGATGAAGCCAACTTGACCTTGAACGATTGGCGCGACCGGGTTCTGGACAGCACCCGTGAGGCGGTAGCGATTCGGCAGCGAGCGGCAGTAGATGTCGGTGTCTTGCTTTCGGGCGGTGTCGATTCAAGCTTATTGGTCGGTCTGCTGCGTGAAGTGGGCGTAGAGAATTTATCGACATTCTCCATCGGCTTTCAGGACGCGGGCGGCGAACGGGGCGATGAATTCCAGTATTCGGACCTGATCGCCAAGCACTACGGCACTCAACACCATCAGTTGCGAATCAACGAAAACGAGATCATCGAACAGTTGCCAGCGGCGTTCCGCGCCATGAGCGAGCCGATGGTCAGTCACGATTGCATTGCCTTTTACTTGCTGTCACGGGAAGTCGCCAAGTACTGCAAGGTGGTGCAAAGCGGCCAAGGTGCAGATGAATTGTTTGCCGGTTACCACTGGTACCCGCAAGTGGACGGCGCAAGCGATCCGTATGCGGCCTATCGAGGGGCGTTTTTTGACCGCACTTACGACGAATACGCCGCCACCGTGCAGCCCAAATGGCTGACCGCCCACGACGCTGCGGGCGACTTCGTTCGCGAGCATTTCGCCCAACCGGGGGCCGACGCTGCTGTGGATAAAGCGCTGCGGCTGGACAGCACAGTGATGCTGGTCGATGACCCGGTGAAGCGCGTCGACAACATGACCATGGCCTGGGGACTGGAAGCACGCACGCCGTTTCTGGATTACCGTCTGGTCGAGTTGTCAGCCCGGGTGCCGGGCAAGTTTAAACTGCCCAACGGCGGTAAACAGGTGCTGAAAGAAGCCGCTCGGTTGGTCATTCCGGCAGAAGTGATCGACCGTAAAAAGGGTTATTTCCCAGTTCCGGGATTAAAGCATCTGCAAGGTGACACGCTGAAATGGGTGCGTGAGTTGCTTCTCGACCCGAGCCAGGATCGCGGCTTGTTCAGGCCCGACATGCTCGACAGTCTGCTGACTGATCCTGCCGGTCAACTGACCCCACTGCGCGGCTCCAAGCTGTGGCAACTCGCGGCGCTGAACCTGTGGCTCAGCGAACAAGGACTTTGACCGATGAAACATAACGCCTCCGTGTTTAGCCACCGGCTGTTGCGCGGTCAATCGCCGTCCTATGAACGCTTGCAAGCGCAACTCGCCGAAGATGGCAGCGACCTCGATGCCGAGCCGCTGGCATTGCATTGCGGCTGGGGCCGGTTGCTGATCGGCCACACTTACCGCGACCCAGCGGCGCTGGCCCACGAGCTGCTCAACGAAAAACCCGGCGAACGCGACATCGCGCTGTACGTGGCGGCGCCGCAGCAAGTCTTGGCGCAGGCGCCTCAACAGCTGTTTCTCGATCCGTCTGACACCTTGCGCTTGTGTTTCACTGACTACCGCCCGGCGCAAAAAGTGTTTCGTGGCTATCGCATCCGTCGCGCGCAAAACGAGGCCGATTGGAAATCGATTAACCATTTGTACCTGACCCGTGGAATGTTGCCGATTGATCCGGCCCTACTGACGCCGCGCCACCAAGGCGGGCCGGTGTATTGGCTGGCAGAGGACGAGAGCAACCACGCGATCATCGGCAGCATCATGGGCCTTAACCACCAGAAAGCCTTCAACGACCCCGAGAATGGCAGCAGTTTGTGGTGTCTGGCAGTCGATCCGCAGTGCACGCGGCCTGGAGTGGGTGAAGTACTGGTGCGGCATTTGATTGAGCATTTCATGAGCCGAGGATTGAGCTACCTGGACCTCTCGGTGCTGCACGACAATCAACAGGCAAAAAACCTCTACGCCAAACTCGGTTTTCGCAACCTGCCGACCTTTGCCATCAAACGCAAAAATGGCATCAATGAACGTTTGTTTCTCGGGCCTGGCCCGCAGGCGAACTTCAATCCCTATGCCCGGATCATTGTCGAAGAGGCGCATAAACGCGGTATCGACGTGCAGGTTGATGACGCCGACGCGGGTATGTTTACCCTCAGCCATGGCGGGCGCCGTGTGCGCTGCCGCGAATCGTTAAGCGACCTGACTACGGCAGTAAGCATGACTTTATGTCAGGACAAAAGCCTGACCCACAGGGCGCTTAAGGCTGCGGGCTTACGTCTACCGGCGCAACAGTTGGCCGGTGAAACGGACAACAATCTGGCCTTTCTTGAAGCGCACAAACACATTGTGGTCAAGCCTTTGGACGGCGAGCAAGGCCATGGCGTTGCGGTGGATTTGTGCACGATTGAGGAGGTTCATGCCGCCATCGAACGTGCTCAGGCGTTCGACACGCGGGTGCTGCTTGAAAGCTATCACCATGGCTTGGACCTACGCGTGGTGGTGATAGGTTTTGAAGTGGTCGCCGCTGCGATTCGTCGCCCGGCTGAAGTGGTGGGTGATGGCACTCACACCATTGGCGCATTGATTGACGCCCAAAGTAGACGCCGCTCGGCAGCCACAGGCGGCGAAAGCAGGATCCCGCTGGACGAAGAAACCGAGCGCACATTGCATGATGCCGGGTACGACTACGCCAGCGTATTACCAGCTAATGAACGCCTGGCGGTTCGGCGCACCGCCAACCTGCACACCGGCGGCTGTTTAGAAGACGTCACTGCAATTTTGCACCCAGTGCTAGCCGACGCGTCGATACGCGCTGCCAGGGCCCTAGACATTCCGGTGGTAGGCCTGGACCTGATGGTGCCTGCCGCCGACCAACCGGAGTATGTATTCATCGAAGCCAACGAGCGTGTAGGACTTGCCAACCATGAACCCCAACCCACCGCCGAACGCTTTGTAGACCTGTTGTTCCCCCACAGCTTGCCCGCGCACAGCTGACCTTCAAGACCACAAATATCTGGCCAATTTTGCCGCGTCAACGTCGTCCCGTATTAGGAGCCACCACATGACACCTGCAAACATCCCCGAACCGGATCTGAAGTACCTGCAGAAAGTCCTGCTGGAAATGCTCGCGATTCCCAGCCCCACGGGATTCACCGACACCATAGTGCGTTACATCGCCGAGCGCCTTGAAGAACTGGGTATTCCATTCGAATTGACCCGGCGCGGGACGATTCGCGCCACATTAAAGGGTAAGCAAAACAGCCCGGACCGTGCAGTCTCTGCGCACTTGGACACCATCGGTGCCACGGTCCGGGCGGTGCAAGACAATGGACGTCTTTCGCTGGCGGCGATTGGCTGCTGGTCCAGCCGTTTTGCCGAAGGCAGTCGCGTCAGCGTATTCACTGACACCGGGGTTATTCGCGGCAGTGTCTTGCCGTTGATGGCGTCCGGACACGCCTTCAACACTGCGGTGGATGAGATGCCGATCAGTTGGGACCATGTCGAATTACGCCTGGATGCTTACAGTGCGACCCGCGCCGATTGCGAGTCTCTAGGCGTCAATATTGGGGATTTCGTGGCCTTCGACCCGCTGCCGGAGTTCACCGAAAGCGGCCACATCAGTGCCCGTCATCTGGATGACAAAGCCGGCGTCGCGGCCTTGTTGACGGCCTTGAAGGCGATCGTCGACAGCGGCGCCGAACCCCTTATTGATTGCCATCCCCTGTTCACCATTACTGAAGAAATCGGCACCGGCGCAGCGGGGGTGTTGCCCTGGGACGTGAGTGAATTCGTCGGTATCGACATCGCTCCCGTCGCACCCGGCCAGCATTCCAAGGAACACGCGGTCAGCGTGGCCATGCAGGATTCCGGCGGCCCCTACGATTACCACTTGTCCCGGCACTTGCTGCAACTGGGCCTCGAAAATGAACTGCCGATTCGTCGTGACGTGTTCCGCTATTACTTCAGCGACGCTCATTCAGCGGTCACGGCCGGGCATGACATCCGCACCGCCCTTCTCGCTTTTGGCTGCGATGCAACCCACGGCTATGAGCGCACGCACATCGACAGCCTCAGTGCATTGAGCCGATTGTTGGGGGCTTACATCCTCAGCCCACCGGTATTTGCCAGCGACGCGCAACCGGCGAAAAGCTCTCTGGAGCGCTTCAGCCATCAGATAGAACACGATGCGCAGATGGAATCCGATACCCGCGTACCGGCCGTGGAAAGCCTGGTCGGACAGCGGACAGAAGAGACATAAGGCATCGGACGGCGTGAAATCGGCGCGCCGTCTTAACTGAAAGGTCCTCATGGGCTGTAGCCTGTCGACACCAAGCGCGCTAGCATCGCCTGGAATTCATGTGAGAAAACCATGCTGATCCCCTACGACCAACTTGAAGCCGACACCCTCACTCGCTTGATCGAGGACTTCGTCACCCGTGACGGCACCGACAATGGCGACGAGACGCCGCTCGAAACCAGAGTACTCAGGGTGCGCCACGCACTGGGCAAAGGCCAGGCGGTGATCGTCTTCGAACCGGAAAGCGAGCAGTGCCAATTGATGCTCAAGCGCGACGTACCCAAAGAGTGGCTCGACTGAGCTCAAGGGGTGGGTGGCAATGATGCTTTCTCCGCCGCCAGCCGTCGGGAGATGCGGTAGTGCACCTCCATTCGATTGACCTTCACGTCCTTGGGTGCAGTGATTCCGAGTCGAACTTGATTGCCGTTCACCGCCAGAATCTGCACGGTGATGTTGTTGCCAATGGAAAAGGTCTCGCCAACCTCTCGTGTTAATACAAGCATTTTGCCCGCTCTCTTTGTTACAAAGAGAGAAGATTGCCCTGCCGGATCACCCTCTTCAATCCGTCGAAAGCAAATCAGTAACGCCCTTCGATGGCGCCAGACGGTTCCTACGGATTTGCCCTGTTTTTGGCTAAAGATAAGGGAAAAGTCCGTCTGTGCTGCCGGGTCTAGTCGCCTAGGATTGTGAGAGTCGAGGGCCAAACAGGATGACGCTGGCGCCGATCACACACAACGCCGCGCCCAGCCAATCGGATGTCAACGGCCGAACTCGCTCGATTAATCCCAGCCAACCAATCGACGCTACGATGTAGATTCCGCCATACGCGGCGTAGGCCCGACCGGCATACGTCGCTTCGACCCGCGTCAGTAGCAAGGCAAACAGCGTCAAGCTGACTAGCGCCGGAATCACCCATAGAACGCTTTTGCCCAACCGTAACCACGCCCAGAACGCATAACAGCCAGCAATCTCGAACAATGCTGCGAGGAAAAACCAAAGGTAATTGAGCACGGCGCAATCTCGCTGGGGTGAGTGGCGGTAACCCTAGCGAGATGGGCGCGGTAGAGCAAGGAATGCACGATTTCGAGTTGTTGTCGGACCGAATTCCAACCAACCGTCCGTTCTCCGTGCCAATTTCCGATTACAACTTCGCCCGCATTTTGTCCGACATCGAGGCCATTTCGTCGTACATCAGCTGCGGGGTTTTCTGCTTCAATTGCCATGCCATGCGCCCTTGTTCGTGGGGCAAAATCATGAATTCGCCTTTGGCGACTTGTTTGAAGATGTAGTCCGCGATATCGCTGGCGCTGATCGGAGAGCTTTCCAGCAACTTGCCCACTTGGGCTTTCATCGCCGGTGTCGGGCCCCGAAAAGAATCAAGCAAGTTGGTCTGGAAAAACGACGGGCACACCACATGCACACTCACATCCTGATGCCGCAACTCAATCAGCAAACTTTCCGACAACGCTACTACACCGGCTTTGGCTACGTTGTAGTTGCTCATGGCAGGGCCCTGCATTAACGCCGCCATTGACGCGATGTTAATAATTTTGCCTTTACTCGACTCCAGCAGCGGCAAGAATGCTTTGCAGCCTTTGACCACTCCCATCAGGTTGATCGCAATCTGCCAGTCCCAATCTTCCAACGACAACTCGGCGAAGAACCCACCGGATGCTACACCGGCGTTATTGACGATGATGTCGATGCCACCGAGTTTCTTTTCACACGCTTGGGCAAAAGCCGTAAGTTGGCTGTAATCGCGAACGTCACAGCGCTGTACAAACCCGTCACCGCCTGCCTCGCGCACTAATTTCAGGGTTTCCTGCAGGCCGGGTTCGCTGACATCCGACAACGCCAATTGCCAGCCTTCGCGGGCCCAGCGCAGCGCGATTTCACGACCCAGGCCCGACCCGGCACCGGTGATCATCATGCGATTTTGCATAAGGGACTGCCTTGTTGTTCTGGGGAAGATGAGCCGCAGTGTAGCGAAGGACTTCGCTGCCGCGCCCTACCATCAGAATGCTGAATGCCAAGGGCAAACCCGCAGGTTATAAGGCTTTGTGCCGAGACCGGTAGGCACATAAAACCCAAACATACACCGCCGCATTTATCACCACTACGATAGCGCCCAACCCTAGCTGTAACTGCGGCGTGAGGCCTGCTGGATATATCAGCGCAATCAAGTAATGCTCGATGAAGTCGCCGTTATAGCCCTGCTCACCGGCCCGCAACCGTAACGCGTTTTCAAGTGGAGTAAGGGGGCAATACAGGTGAAAGAATTCCACTACCGCACCCCACACGACGGCCGGGACGTGTAATGCCATCAACCAGCGCCAACGAATGATCAGCACGCCACCCGTTACCACAAAAGCGATGAACAAAAGGTGTAAGACCATTACCGCGTCGGCCGCCAAGCGATAAACCATATTTCACACTCTTCTAAATTTTTACTTAAAAAGTTACGGACTTTTTTAAAACGCCAAGGGTCGGAATATTCACGCAGTACACGTTTACGCCTTGGGCGGGTAGCGTGCGATCTGTAGAAGCCATCCATCAAGAAAAGAAGGAACTCATCATGGGCATCGGCACTATTCTTATCATCATCCTGATCCTCCTGCTCGTTGGCGGTCTACCAGTATTTCCACACTCCAGAAGCTGGGGTTATGGTCCTTCGGGCATCATCGGTACGGTCTTGGTCATCTTATTGATATTGGTCTTGCTCGGCAGGATTTAGTGCCTGTGGAGTCAAAATCCAGATAAAAAACGAAGTAAAAAAAAGCAGCCCTCGGGCTGCTTTTTTCGTTGCTGCTTTAAAGCGTGTTAGTGAGACACCGCACCGGTAGCCCCCAGACCTGTCTGGGAACGTACGAACTGCGGGAAGAACAAGGCACGTTCGCCCTCTGCCGCTTTCGATTTATCAGTCACCGAGAAGAACCAGATACCGGCGAAAGATATGGCGATAGAGAACAGCGCCGGGTATTCATACGGGAAGACCGGCGTAGCGTGGTGCAGGATCTGCACCCAGATGGTAGGGCCGAGGATCATTAGGCCAACCGCTGTAATCAAGCCCATCCAGCCGCCGATCATGGCGCCACGGGTGGTCAGGTTCTTCCAGTACATGGAGAGCAGCAGTACCGGGAAGTTACAGCTTGCCGCGATGGAGAATGCCAAGCCAACCATAAACGCGATGTTCTGGTTTTCGAAGAGAATACCCAGGCCAATCGCTACGACTGCCAATACGATAGTGGTGATCTTCGAAACTCGAATCTCATCCTTCTCGTTGGCCTTGCCTTCTTTGATCACGCTGGCATACAGGTCATGGGACACTGCCGACGCACCGGCCAGGGTCAGACCCGCAACCACTGCCAGGATGGTGGCGAACGCCACTGCCGAGATGAAGCCCAGGAACAGACTGCCACCGACCGCATCGGCCAAGTGGATCGCGGCCATGTTGTTACCGCCCAACAGAGCGCCTGCAGCGTCTTTAAAGGTTGGATTGGTACTGACCAGCAGGATCGCGCCGAAGCCGATGATGAAGGTCAAGATGTAGAAGTAGCCGATGAAACCCGTTGCGTAGAGCACCGATTTACGCGCTTCTTTAGCGTCGCCTACGGTGAAGAAGCGCATCAGGATATGGGGCAGGCCCGCAGTACCAAACATCAACGCCAGGCCCAACGAAATCGCCGAGACCGGATCTTTCACGAGCCCACCTGGGCTCATGATCGCTTCACCTTTAGGGTGAACTTTGATTGCCTCGGAGAACAGGGTGTTGAAGTCGAAGTTGACGTGTTTCATGACCATGATCGCCATGAATGTCGCGCCAGACAGTAGCAGAACGGCCTTGATGATCTGTACCCACGTGGTGGCCAACATGCCGCCAAAGAGTACGTACATGCACATCAGAATTCCGACCAGGATCACCGCGACATAGTAGTCAAGTCCGAACAGCAACTGGATCAGCTTGCCGGCGCCAACCATCTGCGCGATCAAGTAGAACGCAACGACCACCAGCGAACCGCAGGCGGACAGGGTGCGGATTTCTTTTTGCTTGAGGCGATAGGACGCTACGTCAGCAAACGTGTATTTGCCCAAGTTACGCAGGCGCTCGGCGATCAAGAACAGAATGATCGGCCAACCCACCAGGAAGCCAATCGAGTAGATCAAGCCGTCATAGCCAGAGGCGTACACCAGCGCGGAAATACCCAGGAAGGACGCCGCCGACATGTAGTCGCCCGCGATGGCCAAGCCGTTTTGCAAACCGGTGATTTTGCCGCCCGCTGCGTAGTAGTCCGCTGCCGACTTAGTGCGCTTGGAAGCCCAATAAGTAATGCAAAGGGTGATACCCACGAACAGGACGAACATGACGATCGCCGATACGTTTAAGGGTTGTTTTTGCACAGCTCCAGTGAGGGCCTCGGCCGCCCACAGGCTCGGTGCGAATACTGCCAGGCCAAGGGCCGCTAGTAGACGCCGGATCATTGCTGAGCCTCCTTGAGAATTGCCTTGTTGAGGTCGTCAAATTCACCATTAGCGCGGTGAACGTAGATCGCGGTCAGTACAAACGCTGAAAGAATCAGCCCTACACCGATGGGGATTCCCCACGTGATCGATGAACCAGGACTTATTTTCGCCCCGAGTACATGCGGCCCATAAGCAATTAGAAAGATGAAGGCGGCGTAAAGCCCGAGCATGATCGCCGAGAGTATCCAGGCGAAACGTTCTCTCTTCGAAACCAGCTCCTTGAAAAGCGGGCTGTTTTGAATCGAGAGGTAAATGCTGTCGTTCATTATTTTTATCCTCAGCACAGATTAGATGTAACGCATTGCACTTTAGTCTGCTCTAGCCCGCACTCCAGACGACCTTAGTAGTAGAAACACAATCATCGCGAAAGTCGTCAGTGCATGACCAAGCGTAGTGTCTGGGAGGATTTACGAAGGGGATTGACGCGAAGAATTTCAGAATGAAAGCGAAAGGCCATCTGGCGATAACGACAGATGGCCTTCAAAGGCCCTAGTTAGACGCGTTCAGGCGATTACTTGGTCCACTCAGCAACACGATCCGGATGCTTGGCAACCCAGTCCTTGGCGGCGGCTTCAGGCTTGGCGCCGTCTTGAATAGCGAGCATGACTTCACCGATTTCATCTTTAGAAGCCCATTGGAATTTTTTCAGGAACGCGACCACTTCAGGTGCTTTCTTCTCAAGGCCCAGGCTACCGATGCTGTCAACCGTCTCAGCAGCGCCATAAACACCTTTTGGATCTTCAAGGAACTTCAACTTCCACTTGGCAAACATCCAGTGCGGAACCCAGCCGGTCACGGCGATGGATTCATGTTTGTTTTCCGCACGGGTCAGTTCAGAAATCATGGCAGCACCGGAGCTAGCCTGCAGTTTGTAGCCGGTCAGGTCGTAGTCTTTGATCGCCTGATCGGTTTTGAGCATCACACCCGAACCGGCGTCGATCCCGACGATTTTGTTTTTGAAGGAGGTGTCCGTTTTCAGGTCGGCGATGCTATTGGCTTTTACGTACTCAGGAACGATTAGACCGATTTTTGCGTCTTTGAAATTAGGACCGTAATCGACAACCAAGTCCTTGTTCTTGGTCCAATATTCCCCGTGAGTCACGGGCAGCCAAGCCGAAAGCATGGCGTCGAGTTTTCCAGTAGCAATACCTTGCCACATGATCCCGGTCGCAACTGCTTGAAGTTTGACTGGATAACCGAGCTTTTGCTCAATCACCTGGGCGGCTACGTTGGTGGTCGCAACGCTGTCGGACCAGCCATCAACATAGCCGATGGAAAGTTCGGGTTTTGCATCTGCAAGGGCCAGAGTGGAGCTGATCGCCAGTGCCAAAGCAGCACCTGCGCCAAGGATTAGTCGCATCTTCATCGTTACTTCCCCAAATGCTGCGCCCGACGAGTGTCGGGCATCTTTAACGTTTTTTTAAGGGACCGCTGTTATGCCCGGTTCTGGAGCGCTGCCGCCCCTTTACGTCTCACCTGTTCGCCGCTAGCAACAGTAGCGGTGTGCTGGCGCCCTGATAATCAACCTGCGATGGGAACGTTCCTGCTCTGTCAGCGACCTCAAGGCAGCGAGAAACGACATCGCCATGCTACTAACGACAAACCGACGCAAATAAATGATCAGCTCCGCCCGAACCTTGCATGTCTTTTTGCATTACCCCCCTTCACCAAATGCCCAGGGTCTCTCCAGCCTCAGGATAAATACAGGTAACATGCCGGCCTTCGCCCTATTTCGGCCCCGTCATGCCCGCCATTTCACGCTTTCCCGTTGCACCCTATCTATTCGCCTGTGTACTGGCCCTGATCGCCATGAGTGGCTTTTGGTACGGTTTGGGCAAGCCGGTTATCCTGCCCGACGCCGCCACCCCTACGCATAAATTGCAATGCGCGTCGTACACCCCCTTCGATAAAGACCAATCGCCGTTCGATCAACCATTCAAGCTGCGCCCAGAGCGGATGGACGCCGACCTTGCGCTGCTTGCGAAAAACTTCCAATGCATTCGCACCTACTCAATGACTGGTCTGGAAGACATTCCTACGCTGGCGCGTAAACACGGCTTGAAATTGATGATTGGAGCCTGGGTCAATGCTAATCCGGTGGACACCGCAATAGAGATCAAAGCGCTGATCGCTTCGGCTAATACCAACGCTGATGTGGTGACGACGGTAATCGTTGGTAACGAAACCTTACTGCGTAAGGAAGTGACCGGCGCGCAGTTGGTCAAACTCATCCGGGAGGTCAAAAGCCAAGTCAAGCAGCCGGTCACCTACGCCGACGTTTGGGACTTTTGGCTGCAATACCCGGAAGTCGCTCCAGCGGTGGATTTCCTGACGATTCACCTGTTGCCGTACTGGGAAGACAATCCAAGTGGCATTGATGATGCGTTGCAACATGTCGCGCAAGTTCGTGAAACCTTCGGCAAACGCTTTGCCCCCAAAGACATCATGATTGGGGAGACCGGCTGGCCCAGCGAAGGCCGCCAACGAGAAACAGCGCTACCCAGCCGAGCTAACGAAGCACGCTTTATTCGTGGCTTTGTCGCTATGGCAGAAAAGAACGGTTGGCGTTACAACTTGATCGAAGCCTTCGACCAACCCTGGAAGCGCGCCGCTGAGGGCGCGGTGGGCGGTTACTGGGGCTTGTTCGACGCAGATCGTCAAGAAAAAGGGGTGCTCGCAGGCCCGGTATCGAATCTGACGTATTGGCCGTTTTGGCTGTCGATCAGTGGCGCACTATTCGTTTTGACCCTGGTGGTGGCCGGACGGGTGTCGACCACCCGTTCAGCGCTGGTCTTGCCATTGCTGGCCGCGTTGGGCGCTTGCTGCATTGGCACTTGGGGTGAGTTGGCGCGGGTCACCGCCCGCTTTGCCGGGGAGTGGGTCTGGGCGACAGCGTTAGTCGGATTGAATCTGATGGTGCTCGCCCACGCGGCGTTGACGCTTTCGGCAAAAGACGGCTGGCGGGGACGTGCATTCATCTGGTTCCAAGCTCGCGCTGGTTGGTGGGTAGCGGCTACAGGCTTTGTCGCGGCCGTTATGATGTTGGCGCTGGTGTTCGACGCGCGTTACCGCAGCTTCCCAACAGCGGCGCTGTTGCTCCCGGCGGTGTTCTATCTATTTCGGCCGGTGGCAGTGCCACGCAGAGAGATTGCCCTGCTGACGTTTATCGTCGGTGCAGGTATCGCGCCGCAGTTGTACCAAGAAGGGTTGCTCAACCAACAGGCTTGGGGTTGGGCGCTGGTCAGCCTGCTTGCTACCGCCGCACTCTGGCGCTGCCTGCGAGTGCGTAACCGACCTTTGTGAAAATTGTGTTACCGGCCCCACAAAGGCCAGTGTTTAACCGGGTAATACGGAAACAAACACTGTTGAGTATGAAGAGCTGCTAAAGTCTGAATTTTTTAAGTTATTGATTTATATGAAAATTATAAAGTTGGCATGGGTTCTGCTATCTCTACTGCATAACAAAAACAAGAAACGAAGCAGTACCCAATAAAAACAATACGTATCGGCTCTGACATAACAAGAACAACACGGACAGAGGCGTAGCTAACCGATTTTTTTGGAGTGGAAATGCTTTACCGGGGTTTCGATCCCACAACCGGGCAGAGAACAATAAAACTACCGTCAGGTAGCTCCCGAACTGGTTGGATCACGTGAGTGATGAAAGCAGGACAGCGCTCAAAAAAATACGTTTGCTCTTGATCCTGAATGGGGATCGCACGAACTGCAGTAAGGGATTGGTCGCCAAAAACAATAACAGGCCGCCCTAAAATAATAAAAATAGAGCATGCAATACGATTAGAGGGGAGCTCAGGCTCCCCTCAGTGCTGTCTGGGGTTTGAGAAAGAATTCACCGCGCTGTTACCTATCGCCTACAGCGCTTTGGCTCGACTGGCCCTGACTAATCGCAGCCCCGCAATCACCACCGCAAATACTGCAAGGCTCGCGCTGTAAAGTACCAACGCCGCAATACCGAACAGCATCGCCAGCACCGCCATTGCCCATCCCACGCGACCCGGCAAGAATAACGCGATGAGCGACGTTATCAGTGCCGCCCAGCCCAAAGTGCCAAAGTGAATTATCAACCCAAGATTTGACCGCACCTGGCACTGCCAATCCAATGCTTCATTGGCGCAAATGCCGACCCAGCGAGCGTCCTCCATCAACGAAAAGCGCACCCCGTAACTGGCGGCGAACCACAGTGGCAGAATAATAAGCAGCACAATCAGCGGCAAACGGCGGGACATGCGGCACTCCAAAAAACAGCGAACAATCGCCAAATGGCGCCCAGCATAATCGCCCAACGCCGGGATGCAAGACACTGACGCACGTTTGAGACCACGCGCACTGTTTATAGCGTGGGCGGACCGTGTATCTTCGCGACTTGATTAGGGGGCGTTTTCTTGCAAGTGCGGCACTTTGGCACTACACCCGTGGTCATAGCCTGCGTATCTCAACCTGCACTTTCCTAAGGGATCTAGTCATGCCCCGTTTTCAGCGCTTCGCTGCCTTTGTCGGCGGCCTCGTTTTAAGTGCCTCTGCCTTGGCGGTTGATATTGACCCCGCCACCTATGGCTACCCTTTGACGAACCCGTTTGAAGCAACAATCGCCTCAACCCCACCAGATCTGCAACCAAAGCTTCCGGCCGATGCGGACATCAATCAGTCGGACTACACGCTCAACCTGCGTCCAGAGCGTGAGTTCACCCTACCGGATAACTTCTGGGCGGTTAAAAAACTGCATTACCGCCTGGCGAAGCAAAATCACCCTGCCCCTCTGATTTTTTTGATCGCAGGCACCGGGGCGCCCTACACCAGCACCATCAATGAGTTCCTGAAGAAGCTGTATTACGGCGCGGGCTATAACGTTGTGCAGTTATCGTCGCCGACCAGTTACGACTTTATGAGTGCGGCCTCACGATTCGCCACTCCGGGGGTGACCAAAGATGACGCCGAAGACCTGTACAGGGTCATGCAGGCTGTGCGTGCGCAACAACCTGACTTGCAGATCACCGATTATTACTTGACCGGCTACAGCCTGGGCGCACTGGACGCAGCGTTCGTCAGTCATTTGGACGAGACCCGCCATAGCTTCAACTTTAAGCGCGTGCTGCTGCTCAATCCGCCCGTCAACCTTTACACCTCGATCAGCAATCTAGACAAACTGGTACAGACCGAAGTTAAAGGCATCAACAACAGCACCACATTTTATGAGCTGGTGTTAGGCAAGCTGACCCGTTACTTCAAACAAAAAGGCTATATCGACCTTAACGATGCGCTGTTGTTTGATTTCCAACAATCCAAGCAACATTTGACCAATGAGCAGATGGCGATGCTGATCGGCACCTCATTTCGCTTCTCGGCTGCCGACATCGCCTTCACCTCTGACCTGATCAACCGTCGCGGGCTGATTACGCCGCCCAAATACCCGATCACCGAAGGCACCAGCCTGACGCCGTTTCTCAAACGTGCGTTGCAATGCGACTTCGATTGCTACCTGACCAACCAAGTGATTCCAATGTGGCGCGCCCGGACCGACGGCGGAAGCTTGTTGCAACTGGTCGATCAGGTCAGCCTGTATGCGCTTAAAGATTACCTGCACAACAGCCCGAAAATTGCGGTCATGCACAACGCTGACGACGTGATCCTGGGCGCTGGCGACCTCGGTTTTCTGCGCAAGACCTTCGGTGATCGTTTGACCGTTTACCCATACGGCGGCCATTGCGGCAACCTTAATTACCGCGTCAACAGCGACGCCATGCTGGAGTTTTTCCGTGGCTAAACGTCTTTTGTTTATCGCTGCCCTGCTGTGCGCAGGCGTCGCTCATGCGGCCGATGTCACCCCGGCCGCGCATCCGGCGACCGTGGCCAGAGCCTCTGACCCGGACGGTTTTACCGAGCCGTTGAAGTCACTTAAATTCAACCCTGGGCTGGACCAGCGCGAGTTCGAACGGGCCACCCTCAACGCACTCAATGTCTACGATCCCATTGAGTCGTGGAACCGCCGGGTTTACCACTTCAACTATCGCTTTGATGAGTGGGTGTTCTTGCCGGTGGTGAATGGCTATAAATACGTTACCCCGAGCTTCTTGCGCGCAGGCGTTAGCAACTTCTTCGGCAACTTGGGTGATATCTCCAACTTGCTGAACAGCCTGTTCCAGTTCAAGGGCCACCGTTCGCTCCAAACCACAGGGCGCCTGTTGCTTAACACCACCATTGGGATTGCAGGGTTGTGGGACCCTGCAACGGCGATGGGATTGCCGCGCCAGGCCGAGGACTTCGGCCAAACCTTGGGCTTCTATGGAGTCCCAGAGGGTCCTTATCTAGTGCTGCCATTACTGGGTCCATCAAACTTGCGTGACACCGGTGGCCTGGTGTTCGACTTCACCGCCGAATCGCAGATCAACTTCCTGAATGTGTCACAGGTCAGCACGAACCATCCGGAAATCTACCTGCTGCGCGCTATCGACAAGCGTTACACCACCTCGTTCCGTTATGGATCGCTGAACTCGCCGTTCGAGTACGAGAAAGTACGCTACGTTTATACCCAAGCGCGTAAGTTGCAGATAGCAGAATAACCGCCTGTGAATAGCTCTCGGCGGCATGGCAAAAAATGCCGCCGAGGGCTATCAGAACAACCGCGTTAACTTATTCCTGAATAAATTCTGCCCTGCCGATAATCCGATTGAAGGTGGGACCAAGTTTGTTCGCAAAGACCTGAACACATAGCACTACAGCCCAACCCATCGATAAACTCGATCAACCCTTCGCAAAAATCGCGCCCATTGATCGGTCAGTTCGGCATAGCATGTCGGCCATTCCCACTTAATCAGAAGTTGCCGCAATGACTCAATTTCGCACAGTGTTGGCGATCCATACCGGCCAGCCGACTTCCGACGGTGCTGGCGTAAAGTTGACCCGCGTGTTTGGCGGGCAGAGCGCCGAATTGTTTGATCCGTTCTTGATGCTGGATGAGTTCGGCTCGGACACGCCTGACGATTACATCGCCGGCTTCCCGTCGCACCCGCACCGTGGCTTTGAAACCGTGACCTATATGATCGAAGGCCGCATGCGGCACGAAGATCACATGGGCAACGTCGGGCTGCTGCAAGGCGGCGGTGTGCAGTGGATGACCGCGGCGCGCGGGATTATCCACAGCGAGATGCCGGAACAGGAAGAAGGCACGATGCGCGGCTTTCAGCTATGGGTAAATTTGCCTGGCAAAACCAAGCTTGGCCCTGCGAGCTATCAGGACGTACAGCCAGAAAATGTGCCCAAGCTGACCACTGAAGCCGGCGTAAACGTAACGGTGATGGCGGGTATCTTTGACGACGGCCAAGTACAGCAGACCGGTGCCGTACAGCGGCCGGACACTGAGCCGTTTTATTTCGACTTGCACCTGCCCGCCGGTTCCCGCGTCAGCCCGCGCATCCCGCAGGGCCACCGGGTGTTTTTATACGTGTACGAAGGCACCGTTGAGTTGGCAGGTCAGCCGCAAGCGATGGTGGCTGGTCAGATGGCCAGATTGTCCGAAGAAGGTGATGTGCAGCTGCACAGCGCGTCGGGGGCCAAGGTGTTGCTGATTGCCGGTAAGCCACTGCGTGAGCCTATCGTGCAGTACGGGCCGTTTGTGATGAACACCCGGGAAGAGATCGAACAAGCCCTGCGGGATTTTCGTGATGACAAATTGACTGATTGAGTCGCTCACAAAATATTGGCCCACATGTACCGGCCAAGCCTCACCCCAACCGCAAAAACTGCTTCAGTTGATCGCTTTGGGCCAAGGCATCACGGCGACCCAATTCAATCAGTTCGCTGCAATATCCCGCCTCGAATAGCAAATAACTCAGCACCCCGGCACCACTGGTTTTAGTCGCCCCCGGCCCACGCAGGAACGTGCGCAGCGCAGGGGGCAGCTCATGGCGATGACGGGCGGCGATTTCATCAATAGGCTGACTCGGCGAAATCACCAACACCTCCACCGGCGCCAAGCCCAACGTACGTATTGGTTGCCCCCCCGGCAGCAGATGGCTCAGCATATTTAGCCTTTCCAGCAACTCTATATCGCTTTCGAGGCTATCGATAAACGTACTGTTGAGCATGTGTCCGCCGATCTGCGCGAGGGTCGGTTGCGTGCCGACCTTCACTCGTTGTATCGAGCTATTGGTTTCAATACCGCGCGGGTTACCGCTGACCCCTACCACCAATACTCGGTTCGCCCCTAAGTGCAGCGCCGGACTGATTGGCGCTGATTGCCGCACCGCGCCGTCGCCAAAAAACTCCTGATCGATTTTGACCGGGGCGAACAGCAGAGGAATCGCTGAACTGGCGAGCAGGTGATCCACCGTTAACTGGGTGGGCAAGCCGATCCGGCGATGACGCAGCCACGAATCGATAGTGCCTTTGCCCTGATAAAACGTCACCGCCTGCCCCGACTCGTAACCGAAGGCCGTCACTGCCACTGCGCGCAGATGCTTGGCTACAATGGCGCGATCAATACCCTCCAGGTCCAAACGCGCGTTTAGCAGCTCACGCAGCGGTGAACTGTTTAGCAACGCCACCGGGACTTGCGAGCCCACACCTAACAAACTGTGGCCGACGAAGCGAGTCGCCTGTCGAATCACACCCGCCCAATCACTGCGCAACACTTGATGGCTGCGAAAGCCTTGCCAAAAATCGACCAACTGATGAACCGCTGAACAAAAATGCGCCGCGCCGCTTGCCAGCTTGACTGCGTTAATTGCGCCTGCCGATGTTCCCACGATCACCGGAAAGGGATTGGGCGTACCCGCAGGCATCAGTTCGGAGATCCCGGCAAGGACGCCAACCTGATAGGCCGCACGTGCGCCGCCACCCGATAGAATGAGCCCGGTGATGGGCTCGGATGCGCTATTGATAGCGACCCCACCGGCCAACTCAGCGGGGTTGGGGCTAGTGTGTTCTGCGGCGCGGATCGGCATTTTCTATTGATTAACCTTTCTTTTGAAGATCCCGCCTCTTATACAGCTTCGGCTCCCCCGGTGGTCGGCTTTTGAAGCGTCGATGAGCCCACAGATATTGGGCCGGACATTCCAAGACGGCGCGCTCTACAAACTGGTTGATCCGTAAGCAATCGACCTCATCGCTTTCGCCTGGAAAATCGCTCAACGGCGGATGAATCACCAGCCGATAACCGCTGCCGTCATCCAAACGCTGCTGAGTAAACGGAATCACTATGGCGCGGCCCAGCTTGGCGAACTTGCTGGTGGCCGTTACCGTGGCGGCCGCAATACCAAAGAACGGCACAAACACACTTTGTTTGGCGCCGTAGTCCTGGTCCGGCGCGTACCAGATAGCGCGCCCGGCTCGCAGAACTTTGAACATGCCGCGCACGTCTTCGCGCTCCACAGCGAGAGAGTCCAGATTGTGTCGTTCACGGCCACGACGCTGGATGTAATCAAAGAGTGGGTTGTCATGTTCGCGGTACATGCCATCAATGGTGTGCTTCTGGCCCAACAACGCTGCGCCGATTTCCAGCGTGGTGAAGTGCAGCGCCATGAGGATCACGCCCTTGCCGTCCAGTTGCGCTTGCTTCAGGTGCTGCAAACCTTCGACCTGGGATAACTTGGCCAACCGTGCAGGGGACCACCACCAGCTCATGGCCATTTCAAAAAAAGCGACGCCGGTGGAGGCAAAGTTTTCCTTCAATAACTGTTTACGTTCGTCGGATGAAAGGTGTGGAAAGCACAATTCCAGGTTTCGCCCGGCAATGCGCCGACGGTCATCAGCGAACCGGTACATCACCAGACCCAGAGCCCGGCCCATCGCCACAAGCACCCCAAAAGGTAACTGAACGACCAGCCAGAGCAGGCCCAGGCCTGCCCAGAGCGGCCAGAAGCGTGGATGAAGAAAATGAGCTCGAAATCGCGGGCGGTCCATTAAAGCTTCCGTCAAGACAATGGCCGCGCATTCTACATCGTTCAGCTTGGCTTGCGGCTGGCGGGCGTTCTGGTTATAAGTCTCGGCACTTTTAGTGACAAGCTGCTTAATGCCGACCATGAGCCAAATCGAATTGCACGACCAGGATCCAGTGTTCCAGTTGAAGGGCAGCATGCTCGCCATCACGGTGCTTGAGCTGGCCCGAAACAACCTCGAAGCCCTTGATCGCCAACTGGCGGCAAAGGTCGCCCTGGCCCCCAACTTTTTCAGCAATACGCCGTTGGTATTGGCGCTAGACAAGCTGCCCGCTGGCGAAGGTGCGGTGGACTTGCCGGGCCTGATGCGCGTTTGCCGTCAACATGGCTTACGCACTTTGGCTATTCGCGCCAATCGCATTGAAGACATCGCGGCCGCGATCGCCATTGATCTGCCAGTGTTGCCGCCGTCCGGTGCTCGGGAACGACCGCTGGAGCCTGCCGAGGGCGATACGGTTAAGAAAAAACCCGAAAAACCACCTGAGCCGACGCTCAAACCGACCAAGATCATTACCTCCCCTGTGCGCGGCGGCCAGCAGATTTATGCCCAAGGCTGCGACCTGGTGGTCATCGCCTCGGTCAGCCCCGGCGCGGAACTTCTGGCCGATGGCAACATCCATGTGTATGGCCCAATGCGCGGTAGAGCGCTGGCCGGAATCAAGGGTGACACCAAGGCCCGGATTTTCTGCCAGCAGTTGGGTGCTGAACTGGTCTCCATCGCTGGGCAATACAAGGTGTCCGAGGATCTGCGCAGAGATCCGCTGTGGGGTGCCGGGGTACAGGTAAGCCTGTCCGGTGACGTGTTGAACATCACCCGTCTTTAACGGATACTGCCGCTTTTTTAAAGCATCTCTGATTCGTCGCAAAATCGTAGCAAATGTCGTTGGAAATCGAGAAAACGCGGGATTACCTGCCCGTTAAACCTGTTTTAGCTTTCACGATTTTTAGCGTTGCTCGGCTGTGCCGTTTCAAAGAGGTGCCCTTCAGGGACTAACTGTCCTTTTCCTCTAGGGGTGAAACACCTTGGCCAAGATTCTCGTGGTTACATCCGGCAAGGGTGGTGTGGGTAAGACCACCACCAGCGCCGCTATCGGTACCGGTCTCGCTTTGCGCGGCCACAGAACAGTGATTGTCGACTTCGACGTCGGCTTGCGTAACCTGGATTTGATCATGGGCTGTGAACGCCGTGTGGTGTACGACTTCGTTAACGTGGTAAACGGCGAAGCGACACTTACCCAGGCCTTGATCAAAGACAAGCGCCTGGAAAATCTTTACGTGCTGGCCGCCAGCCAGACTCGCGATAAAGACGCACTGACCCTAGAGGGCGTTGAAAAAATCCTTATGGAGTTGAAGGACACGTTCGAATACGTAGTCTGCGACTCCCCGGCAGGCATCGAAAAAGGCGCGCACCTGGCGATGTATTTCGCCGACGAAGCCATTGTCGTGACCAACCCGGAAGTGTCTTCGGTGCGTGACTCGGACCGTATGCTTGGTCTGCTGGCAAGCAAGTCCCGTCGGGCCGAGAAAGGCGAAGAGCCGATTAAGGAGCACTTGCTGCTGACTCGATACAACCCTGAGCGCGTCACTAAAGGTGAGATGCTCGGCGTTGAAGACGTTGAAGAAATCCTCGCCATCCGCTTGCTGGGCGTGATCCCGGAGTCGCAAGCGGTACTGAAGGCGTCCAACCAGGGCATCCCGGTCATTCTTGATGACCAGAGCGACGCCGGTCAGGCCTACAGCGATGCTGTAGACCGTTTACTGGGCAAAGAAGTGGCACACCGGTTTATTGATGCGCAAAAGAAGGGTTGGTTTCAGCGAGTCTTTGGAGGTCGTGAATGAATATTTTTGACTTCTTTCGTGACCGCAAAAAAGAAAGCACAGCCTCGGTAGCGAAAGAGCGTCTACAGATCATCGTGGCGCATGAACGCGGCCAACGTAGCACCCCGGATTACCTGCCTGCGCTACAAAAAGAGCTGGTAGAAGTGATCCGCAAGTACGTCAACATCGAGTCTGACCAAGTGCATGTCGCTCTGGAAAGCCAAGGCAGTTGTTCCATTCTGGAACTCAATATCACCCTTCCAGATCGTTGATCCGGAAGGTGCCAACGGCGGTAATGCATACCTTCTGATCAAGCAGGTGCGCACTACCGCCGTTGGCGTTTCTAGCGTTTCGAGGTTCGTTGCACATGCCGTTGTCGAACATCCGCTTCATTCATCAGGACGCCGGCGTTCTGGTGGTCGATAAGCCGACCCTGCTGCTTTCCGTCCCCGGCCGTGCCGATGACAACAAGGATTGCCTGATTACCCGCCTGCAGGAAAACGGTTACCCAGAAGCCCGCATCGTCCATCGTCTGGATTGGGAAACCTCGGGCATCATCCTGCTGGCCCGAGACGCCGATACCCATCGCGAGCTGTCGCGGCAGTTTCATGACCGCGAAACCGAAAAGGCTTACACCGCGCTGTGCTGGGGCCAACCGGAGCTGGACAGCGGCAGCATCGATTTACCGTTGCGTTACGACCCCCCGACCAAACCCCGGCACGTGGTTGATCATGAATTCGGAAAGCACGCGCTGACGTTTTGGAAAGTGCTTGAGCGTTGTGGCGATTATTGCCGCGTGGAACTGACGCCTGTTACAGGGCGTTCGCACCAATTACGAGTGCATATGCTGTCAATCGGCCATCCGTTGTTGGGCGATGGGTTGTACGCGCATCCGCAAGCGCTGGCGGCCTTCCCGCGCCTTTGCCTGCACGCCAGCATGCTGAGCTTCACCCATCCACAAACTGGCGAACGTTTGCGTTTTGAGTGCCCTGCGCCGTTTTAAAAACAAACTGATTCCTTCTACAGATCAGATACGCGCAATATGCACCGTGTGACCACACGACGCAGGCCAATACGGTAAACTCGCGCCATCGCTGTCTGGAGTTACTTATGCGCGAAGCGCTGAATCAAGGCCTGATCGATTTTCTCAAGGCCTCCCCTACCCCTTTTCATGCCACCGCCAGCCTAGTCCAACGTCTGGAAGCGGCCGGTTATCAGCGTCTCGATGAGCGCGAGACCTGGACCACCGAAGCCGGCGGGCGGTATTACGTAACCCGTAACGATTCGGCAATTGTCGCGTTCAAGCTGGGCCACCTCTCACCCGTGATCGGCGGCATCCGACTCGTCGGCGCGCACACCGACAGCCCTTGCTTGCGGGTCAAGCCACAGCCTGAGCTGCAACGTCAGGGCTTCTGGCAGTTGGGGGTCGAAGTATATGGAGGTGCGTTGCTCGCCCCGTGGTTCGACCGCGACTTGTCGCTGGCAGGTCGGGTGACCTTCCGCCGTGACGGAAAGGTCGAAAGCCAACTGATCGATTTCCAGCTGCCCATCGCCGTCATTCCAAGCCTTGCGATCCACCTCAACCGCACCGCCAATGAAGGCTGGGCGATCAATGCCCAAAATGAGTTGCCGCCAATTCTGGCACAGGTCGCCGGTGATGAACGCGTAGACTTCCGCGCCTTACTTACCGATCAACTGGCCCGCGAACACGGCTTGAACGCCGATGTGGTGCTGGACTACGAACTGAGTTTCTACGACACCCAAAGTGCGGCTGTTATTGGTCTGCACGGAGATTTTATTGCCGGTGCACGGCTCGACAACCTGCTGTCGTGCTTTGCCGGTTTGCAAGCATTGCTGTCCACCGAAACCGACGAGACGTGCCTGCTGGTGTGTACTGACCACGAGGAAGTCGGCTCGTCCTCTACCTGTGGCGCAGATGGCCCGATGCTGGAGCAGATCCTTCAGCGCCTGATGCCCGATGCCGAAGATTACGTAAGGACAATCCAAAAATCGCTGCTGATCTCGGCGGACAACGCCCATGGCATTCACCCGAACTACGCAGAGAAGCACGACAGCAATCACGGCCCCAAACTCAACGCCGGCCCCGTGATCAAGGTCAACAATAACCAGCGTTACGCCACCAGCAGCGAAACCGCGGGTTTCTTCCGCCATTTGTGCATGGCGCAAGAAGTCCCGGTGCAGAGCTTTGTGATGCGCAGCGACATGGCGTGCGGCTCGACCATCGGGCCGATCACGGCCAGTCATTTGGGAGTTCGCACCGTGGACATCGGCTTGCCAACCTTCGCCATGCACTCGATCCGTGAACTAGCGGGCAGCCAGGACCTGGCGCATCTGGTAAAAGTATTAACGGCGTTTTACGCGAGCCATGATTTGCCATGACGCAGCCCCTGTCACTTCGCTTTTGAGGTTCTCTGCCCAGTGCCTGTTTTTCTTCGCGCGTTCCTGCTCTGCTTTCTGGGTTTGCTGCCCTTCACCACCGCTCATGCGCTAACCCTGCCGGGCATTCTTGCGGAGTCGTCAAAAGCCCAGCCTCAAGCGCAAGAGCCACTAGGGCAATCGCTGGACGATGTGATCAAGACTCTGGAAAACGATCAACAGCGCACTAAGCTGCTCGATGACCTGAAAAAGCTTCGCGACAACACCCGAAAAGCCCAACCCCCGGCAGAGACAGGCGTGCTAGGCCTAATCGGCAGCACCCTCAGCAGCTTCGAGACGCAGTTTTCAGGCGAAGACAGCCCGGCCAATCGTTGGTCCGAAGAACTCTTCTTGGCACGACAGGAGTTCGTCGCGCTTACGCCACCGGCTGATCAATGGTTACCGGTGATCCTAGGTTTCGCGGTTGTGCTCACAATTTGGGGCCTATTGGCGGCGGGGCTGATCTGGTTCGGCCACCGGGTGCGCGTTCGTTATGGTCTGTCAGAAGACCTGCCACAAAACCCGCGAATCTGGGACATGCTGCGCTTCGCCCTGCGAAAGTTGGGGCCGTGGCTGGTGGCACTGATCATCACAGTGTACTTGAGCTATTCGCTGCCCTCCTCGCTGGGCAAAGACCTGGCAATGGTGTTGGCCTACGCGCTGGTGGTCGGCACATTGTTTTCTGCAGTGTGCGTGATTGCCTTCTCGCTGCTGGACGGTCCCCATCGCCACCGCGCACTGTTTATTCTGCGCCATCAAGCGTTTAGGCCGCTGTGGACCATCGGCAGTTTTGCAGCGTTCGGCGAAGCGTTAAGCGACCCACGCTTGATTGCCAGCCTCGGCGAGCATCTGGCGCATACCGCCGCGACGTTCGCCAATGTCATGGCGGCGATCTCCACCGGGCTATTCATTCTGCGTTTCCGCCGACCTATTGCGCACTTGATTCGCAATCAGCCGCTGGCTCGCCGTCTGACTCGCCGAGCGTTGAGCGACACCATTGAAATTCTCGGCACCTATTGGTACGTGCCCGCGCTGATGTTGGTCGGCGTGTCATTGTTTGCGACCTTTTTTTCGGCCGGCGATACCAGCACCGCCTTGCGTGAGGCGCTGATTTGCACGGTACTGCTGGTGCTGTGCATGGTCATCAACGGCTTGGTACGGCGCCATGCATTGCGCCCGCATCACGGCTACAAACGCCATGCGCTGTACTCTGAACGGCTGAAAAACTTCGTCTACACCTTGGCACACCTTTCGGTTTGGCTGCTGTTTACCGAGCTGGGCCTGCGCGTGTGGGGGCTGTCATTGATCCGCTTTGCCGAGGGCGACGGACACGAAATTGTGGTCAAGTTGTTTAGTCTCGGTGGCACCTTGTTGTTCGCATGGCTGGTCTGGATTCTTAGCGACACCGCCGTGCATCACGCACTGACCCGCTCGCGAAAAGGCGTGGCCAACGCCCGAGCACAAACCATGATGCCGCTGATCCGCAACGTGCTGTTCGTGGCCATTTTCATCATCGCGCTGATAGTCGCGCTGGCGAACATGGGCATGAACGTGACCCCGCTGCTGGCCGGCGCGGGCGTCATCGGCCTGGCCATCGGCTTCGGCGCGCAATCATTGGTGGCGGACTTGATCACTGGCCTGTTCATCATCATCGAGGACTCGTTGGCCATCGATGACTACGTGGACGTTGGCGGGCACATGGGCACAGTAGAAGGGCTGACCATTCGCACCGTACGTTTGCGTGACATTGACGGCATTGTTCACACCATCCCGTTCAGCGAAATCAAGAGCATCAAAAACTACTCGCGGGAATTTGGTTACGCGATCTTCCGCATCGCCATTCCATTCAACATGAACATCGATGACGCCATAAAGATAATCCGCGAGGTCGGACACAAAATGCGCGCCGATCCACTGGAACGACGCAGTATCTGGTCACCGCTAGAGATTCAGGGTATCGAAAGTTTTGAATCTGGCAGTGCCGTATTGCGGGCGCGCTTCAAGACGGCGCCGATCAAACAATGGGAAGTGTCGCGGGCGTTCAATTTGATGTTGAAGCGACATCTGGATGAAGCGGGGCTGGATCTGGCGACGCCAAGGTTGAGTGTGCAGGTAAACGCGCTGGCGGGCAGTGTGACAACAGTGGAAACATAACCCCGGTAAACAAGTCTTAGCCCTCCACCACCGCGCTCACATGTATCGCATCATGGCGCCAATATTCGATATCGCAGTCAATCAGCCTACCCTGCTGATCATGGTTAACCCGTTCGATGCGTAAGCCTGGGCTACCCAGCGACACTTTCAACGCCGCTGCCGCGTCGATCTGTAACGCCGTCGGGACCATTTCAAAGCGAACCTTCCCGTATCGAATGCCATAGTGGCTCGCATATAACTCGGTCAGGGATTGATTCAGATCGAAGTTCAGTATCTGTGGAAAATACTCCGGATTGAGGTAGTGCTCCACATACAGCACTAATCGTTGATCGATCCGCCGCGCTCTGCAGATCTGGATCACGCTGGAAAATGCCGGCAGTTGCAGCAACCCGCACATCTGCGCCGACGCCGGTAGCAGGCGCGCAGAAATCACTTGGGTTTCAGCCACCCGGCCCTGAGCCCTAACCATGGCGTGAAAGTGACTACGGCGCATCAAATCATAAGCCAGGCGCGGCGGTGAAATAAACCAGCCACGCCGTTCTTCGCGGTACACCAACCCCTGCGCTTCCAATTGCAACAATGCTTCGCGCACCGTGATGCGTGTGGTGTCGAACAGTTCGCTGAGCTTGCGCTCGGCGGGCAATTTGCTACTGGGTGGTAAAAGACCGTGTTCAATCTGTTCCTGCAAGGCCAGACCGATGGCTGTCACCGCTTTTGGAGCATCTTCGCGCATCAACGTTACCTATCTGGACTAGTCCAGCTCCGTTATTGGGCAGAACCAAGGGTAAATACCGTCCTGCTGCTCTTAACAAGCGTAGTCACTCCTCATGACTGATAGATGACAAGCTGTTGAAATCCGTTATCAAAAACCATTTTTAAAAATACTAACTTAATAAATATCAATTACTTAACTGTGGTCTACGCTTATTCACCACAGCAGGTGGTTAGCTGGGCATCACCATTGCAGAACGGATGCCGACATTAAAGTGTCATGCACTACGCCTAGATTGGCTCATGTATTGCTGACCTAGACCAACCCAACCGCATCACCGTCGATAAAAATGCAGCGTTATAACGCCCTAAGGAGCTTCGGATGAAACATATTTTCCTGGCATCACTGTTAAGTTCGACCATTGCCCTGTGCACCGCAGCCACGGCAGCAGAAACCGACTTGCAAACCCTGGAGGCCGCCGCCAAAGCGGAAGGTGCGGTTAATAGCGTCGGCATGCCCGATGACTGGGCCAACTGGAAAGGCACGTGGGACGACCTGGCCAAAACCTATGGCCTGAAACACATCGACACCGACATGAGCTCGGCGCAAGAAGTCGCCAAGTTTGCGGCGGAAAAAGACAACGCCAGTGCGGACATCGGTGATGTTGGCGCCGCATTCGGGCCTATCGCTGTGAAGCAGGGCGTCACCCAGCCGTACAAACCAAGTACCTGGGCTCAAGTCCCGGATTGGGCTAAAGACAAAGACGGTAACTGGGCCCTGGCCTACACCGGCACCATCGCGTTCATCATCAACAAGAAATTGCTGCACGGTTCCGACGCCCCGAAAAGCTGGGCTGATCTGGAGAAAGGCAAATACAAAGTCTCCATCGGTGACGTAAGCACCGCCGCTCAAGCCGCCAATGGTGTGCTGGCTGCCGCGATTGCCAAAGGTGGCGATGAAAAGAACATCGAACCGGCGCTATTGATGTTCAACAAGCTCGCAAAGGAAGGTCGTTTGTCACTGGCTAACCCGACCATTGCCGCCATGGAAAAAGGCGAAATCGAAGTCGGCGTCGTTTGGGACTTTAACGGTTTGAGCTATCGCAACAAGATGGTCAATAAAGACGACTACGAGGTGCTGATCCCGTCTGACGGCTCAGTAATTTCAGGCTATACCACCATTATCAACAAATACGCCAAGCACCCGAATGCAGCCAAACTAACGCGTGAATACATCTTCAGTGATGCAGGCCAAATCAACTTGGCACGAGGCAATGCGCGTCCAATCCGCGCTGATCACTTGAAGCTGCCCGCTGACGTGCAGGCTAAACTGTTGCCCAACGAGCAATACAAGAACGTGACACCGATCAAAGATGCAGACGCTTGGGAAAAAACCGCCAAGTCGTTGCCGAAGAAGTGGAACGAGCAAGTCATTATTGACATGAAGTAAGACCCTTTCGCGGGCAGGTCTGATTCCACTGGATACATGACGTACATGAATCTACCGGGGAAGCAGGCTTGCCCGCGAACGGATTTGGTGAGTACATCTGCAAACACGGAGCCTTCCCCATGAAACACAACGTCATCCTGGTGCTGCTCGATGGGCTTAATCATAAGGTCGCCCGAAACACTCTGGGCCATCTCCAAGCCTACGCCAGCGCAGGACGCGCGGTGTTATACAAAATGGAGTGTGAGTTACCGGCACTTTCAAGACCGCTTTATGAATGCATCCTTACCGGCGTGAAGCCAATTGACAGCGGCATCGTCCACAACAACGTTACGCGGCTGTCGAACCAACGCAGCATCTTTCATTACGCCACTGAGGCAGGCCTCACTACCGCCGCAGCGGCCTACCATTGGGTCAGCGAGCTGTATAATCGTTCGCCGTTTAACCCGGCCCGGGACCGTCATACCGATGACACCAGCCTGAAGATCCAGCACGGGCACTTCTACTACAACGATCATTACCCGGATTCGCACTTGTTCGTTGACGCCGAAAGCTTGCGTTTACGGCACCTGCCCAACTTCCTGCTGGTGCACTCCATGAACATCGACGACGCCGGGCACAAGCACGGCCTCGACACCCCGCAATACCGCAACAGCGCGCGTACCGTCGACATGATTCTTGCCGAACACCTGAAAAACTGGCTCGACGCCGGTTATCAGGTAATCGTTACGGCCGACCACGGCATGAATAATGACCGTTCGCACAATGGTTTGCTTCCGGAAGAGCGCGAGGTGCCGCTGTTCGTCATCGGAGACGCCTTCAGCCTTGAGCCCAATGCCGCCCCAAAGCAGACAGAAATGTGTGGCACCATCTGCCAATTGCTCGGGATTGCCCACGACAAAACAGTATGCAAGGAGCTGTTGAAGTGAAGTCAGTCCGCGGCAAATGGCTGGCCGCACTCTGCCTGGTGCCCTTCGCCGTATTTTTTATCGTGTTTCAGATCGCACCGCTGGTGTGGGTGCTGATCAACAGCGTGCAGTCGGAAGACGAAGGCTGGGGGCTGGCAAACTTCATCGAAATTTTCAGCTCACGGTTTTATCTGCAAGCCATTGGTCACAGCCTGGAAATCAGTTTTTGGTCCAGTGTGTTCGGGATACTTATCGCGGTACTGGGCAGCTACTCCCTGCGCCGAGTCGATTCGCGGCTGCGCAATTTCGTCAATGCGTTCGCCAACATGACCAGCAACTTTGCCGGTGTGCCGTTGGCGTTTGCCTTCATTATCTTGCTGGGGTTCAACGGCACCATCACCATCATGCTCAAGCAGGCCGGGATTATTCAGGACTTCAACCTGTACTCGGAAACCGGTCTGATTATTCTTTACACCTACTTCCAGATCCCGCTGGGCGTGTTGCTGCTGTATCCGGCTTTTGACGCCCTGCGCGAAGACTGGCGGGAATCGGCTTCGCTGCTCGGGGCCAGTGGCTGGCAGTTTTGGCGGCACATCGGCTTACCGGTGCTGACCCCCGCACTGATCGGTACCTTTGTGATTTTGCTGGCTAACGCCCTTGGCGCCTACGCCACGGTGTACGCGTTGACCACGGGTAACTTCAACGTGCTGCCGATTCGTATTGCGGCCATGGTCTCCGGCGACATCACCCTTGATCCAAACATGGCCAGCGCCCTGGCAGTGATTCTGGTGGGCTTGATGACCTTGGTGACCATCGTCCATCAATGGCTATTGAAGAGGAGCTACCATGTCGCGCGCTGAATCTGGTACCGCCGTCGTGTACCACCGCGTCGTGGTTTATTTGTTATTCATCATTCTGCTGTTGCCACTGGCTGGCACCTTGATTTATTCATTGGCCAGCAGTTGGTCGGCGACCATTCTGCCCAGCGGGTTTACGTTCAAATGGTACGAGCAGCTGTGGAGTGATCCGCGCTTCTTGCATGCGTTTGGCCAATCGCTGCTGGTGTGTGTCGGTTCGCTGATACTCTCGGTGGTACTGATTCTGCCGCTACTGTTCGTGGTGAATTACCACTTTCCCAAGCTTGATGCCCTGATGAACATCCTGATCCTGCTGCCGTTCGCCGTGCCGCCGGTGGTGTCTTCGGTAGGCCTGTTGCAGCTATACGGCTCCGGGCCGTTTGCCATGGTGGGCACTCCGTGGATTTTGATCGGTTGCTACTTCACCGTGGCGTTGCCGTTCATGTACCGGGCGATCACCAATAACCTGCAAGCGATCAACCTGCGCGACCTGATGGACGCCGCCCAATTGCTCGGTGCCAGCACTTGGCAAGCCGCCATTCTGGTGGTACTGCCCAACCTGCGCAAAGGGCTGATGGTCGCGCTGCTGCTGTCATTCTCCTTCCTGTTCGGTGAATTCGTGTTCGCCAACATTCTGGTCGGTACCCGTTACGAAACCTTGCAGGTCTATCTCAATAACATGCGCAACAGCAGCGGCCATTTCACCAGCGCGCTGGTGATCTCGTACTTCATGTTCGTGCTGGTACTGACCTGGGTTGCCAATTTACTGAACAAGGACAAAGACCAATGAGTTTCGTCAGCGTCGAACACCTGCAAAAGAACTACGCCAGCACTGCGGTGTTCAGTGACATCAATTGCGAGATCAAAAAAGGTGAATTCGTCACCCTCCTCGGCCCTTCCGGTTGCGGTAAATCCACCCTGCTGCGCTGTATTGCCGGCCTGACGTCAGTCACCAGTGGGCAGATTTTATTAGATGGCCAAGACCTCGTTCCGGTATCGCCGCAAAAACGCGGTATCGGCATGGTCTTTCAAAGTTATGCGCTGTTTCCCAACATGAACGTCGAGCAAAACGTTGCGTTCGGCTTGCGTATGCAAAAGGTCAACGCTGATGACAGCCGCAAACGCGTCAGCGAGATTCTTCGGCTGGTGGAGCTAACAGACTTCGCCAATCGCTACCCGCATCAGATGTCTGGCGGCCAGTGCCAGCGCGTGGCGTTGGCCCGCTCGTTGGTGACCCAACCACGCTTGTTGCTGCTGGATGAACCGCTGTCAGCGCTGGACGCAAGGATTCGCAAACATCTGCGCGAACAAATCCGCGCTATTCAGCGTGAATTGGGCCTGACCACCATTTTCGTGACCCATGATCAGGAAGAAGCGCTGACCATGTCTGACCGGATTTTCCTGATGAACCAGGGCCGGATCGTGCAGAGCGGCGACGCTGAAACTTTGTACACCGCGCCTATCGATGTGTTCGCAGCAGGCTTCATCGGCAACTACAACCTGCTTGATGCCAACAGCGCCAGCCGTCTGTTGCAACGGCCGATCAACACCCGTCTGGCGATTCGCCCGGAAGCCATCGAACTGAGCCTGAGCGGCGAACTCGACGGCGAAGTACGCAGCCACAGCCTGCTGGGTAACGTCATCCGCTACCGGGTCGAAGCCCGCGGCGTGGAACTGGTGGTCGACGTCCTCAACCGCTCCGCTGACGACCTGCACCCAGACGGTCGGCGCGTAACACTAAGCATCGATCCTTCGGCGCTGTGTGAAGTTGCCTAGAAACAACGCCGCACTAACCAGGGATTGGAACATTTAGAGGACAGCAGTAATGGCTTTAGCAATTTTTGACCTGGACGAAACCTTGATTGGCGGCGATTGCGCCAGCTTGTGGAGCGAACAGATGGCGCGCCTCGGCTGGGTCGACAAAGAATCGTTTATGCGTAAAAACGACGAACTGATGGCCGCTTACAGCAAAGGCGAGCTGGCGATGGAGGACTACATGGCCTTCAGCCTGGAACCCATGGCCGGGCGCACCCCGGAAGAAGTCGATCACTTGGTCGAGCCCTGGGTTGAAGACTTTATCGAACCGATTATTTACAGCGAAGCGTGTACCGCCATTGCCAACCACCGCGCAGCCGGCGACCGGATCCTGGTGATCTCCGCCTCGGGCACGCATCTGGTCAAAGCCATCGCCGCACGGATTGGCATTGATGAAGTGCTGGGTATCGAACTGGAAGTCACTCACGGCGTGTACAGCGGCGCCACCACCGGCGTCTTGACCTACCGCGAAGGCAAAGTCACCCGTTTGATGGAATGGCTCGCAAGTGAAGTCGAAACGCTGGACGGCGCGAGCTTTTATTCAGATTCGCGTAATGACTTGGCGCTGTTGTTGAAGGTTGAGCACCCGCATGTGGTTAATCCTGATCCTGCGCTGCGTGAATACGCTGAAAAGGAAGGATGGCCGATTCATCGTTGGTCATAGCGGACTGAGCTTTTGCGCTTGGTTTGAAAAACCACTCCATCCCGGTGTTCGAATACCGGGTTTACTATGTCGGCGATCAACAAGGGCCGGAGTGCGAACGTTGAGTTGTCACGATTGATGGCGCAAACAGAAAGCGCCTCAAACTGATCTTCGTAAACGTACTGGTCCGCCGTGAAGGCTTCGAAAACGATGAACGGTCCGCCTTAACGTGGCCGACAAACGGACCGTTTTTTCGCTAAAACCTGTCATTTCTGACAGTAGGCAGCTCCATAATTTAGGCATTCAATAACGAGGTATCCATCCCCTAGACAGGAAGTCTTACCATGAACACCGACCTCTCTGTTTCACCTGACTCCAGCGTTGAGCCACTTGCCCTCCCCAATCTGGAAATCCCTGGCCACACTGGCCCTCTTCCAGACGGAGCATGGGGCATTAACGTTGCCGCCGCCGCGGATAATTTCCCGGACAGAGGCTTGCAGTTGTACATCGGGCCTTGGACTCCCATGAGCCAGGGCGACAACCTGGAGGTTTTAAGGGGCAGCGATGTTGTCGGATCGGAACGAATCAATCTTGATCAGGAGGGTCAGCGGATCGTCATGTTCATTCCGACGGCACGCTTGACCAACGGCGCCACGACGTTGAGCTATCGAGTAACACGATTGGGAAGTAACCCGGAAACCTCTCAAGAGGTAAAGGTTTACGTCAAACTTGATCGCCCGGGCGGACACGACCAAAACGGTGATACGCCGGGCCACTCTGAACTGCAGTTGTCCCTCCCGATTGAAATCGTTCAGGGTGGCGTGGATAAGGACACTGCCAAGAAAGGGGTGCCCGTCACGATTGAGCCGTACCCGAACATCGCAGAGAATGATGTCATCCGCTTGAGTTGGGGCGGGCAGTTCGTGCCTCACACGGTGACCAAAGACCAAGCCACAACCCCTAAGAGCAATCCCATCGTAATCACTGTGGACGAAACCGTCATTCTCGCGGCCGGTGATTCGGGGTCGGATGGGTTGGCGGTCGCCTTCGAGGTGTACGACGTTGTGGATAACCGGTCCGAGGATTGGAGTGCCGAAATACGCATCGTAGTGGATACCGGCAGTTCACGCGCCGAGGCCCCGATCATCAAGGAGGCCTTCAACAGTGTTTTGGATCTGGATGCGTTGGGTGACTCTCCAGTAACGGCGCAAGTCATCGTCACGGGCGTTAACTTCGCCAAGGACGACCAACTGATCGTGAACCTAAAAGGTACGACAGCGGACGGCACCCCCCTAGACATCATGCTGCCGTCCAAAACCATTACTAGCGTTCCTAGCGTGGTGGAAATCTCGGGATTCAACGCCGAGGTTCGCTCATTGGCCCAAACTCAGGCCGTGTTCACCTACCGGATCATCAAAGCCAATAGCTCCCCCGACATTCTTTCTAAAGGCAGCTTCATTAGCATCATCGGAGAGATCGCACGCTTGAAGCCTCCCGTAGCCCTGGACGCCATGCAGGGCGCACTTGATCCCATGCTACCCACAGCTCGTATAGAAATAGCCTGGGATGATTCCATGGAGGATGGCCAGACCATCGAGCTGAAATGGCTCGGCACCCGCCCGGATTTGAGCATCTACTTACCTGAACTGCCCCTACACCCGATCACCCACAACGAAACCACAAACAAGCTACCCATTGTCATGCGTGTTCAGGGCTTGCATCTCACCGCTATCAAGGGCGGTACGCTGGAGCTCTACTACCTCATCGAGAGCGACGGCCTCCTGCGGGAATCCTTGCACGCCACGCTGTTGACCGTGGGCGAGCCCCTGGCGGAATTACCGGTACCGACGGTCGTCGGCCAGGTTGATGGCATATTGAAGCCTGCGGATGTACCCGATGGCACTCAACTGATCGTGCCCCTGTACAACGGCATTCACAGTGGCGACCAAGTGCACTACGAATGGCAGGGCTCCAAGACCGGGCCCGACTCAGACTGGATAAAGCTCAGTACCGAGACCGCCAAACACCCGGTGCCGTTCGAGATCGGGTTCGATCTGATCGAGGGCAACGACGGCGGTACCGTCCAGGCGTCATATTGGGTAGAGCGTTGGAACAACGGGGGCACCAGTGCCTCCGACGCATTGAGTTTGCAAATCGGCGAAGGGCAGCAGGCGCTGCTGCAAGTGACCCTGGAGGGCGCGAACGACGGCGAACTGAATATCGACGATGTACCCACCGGTGGAGCGCGCGCTGAGGTGGCGGCGTATGACGTCATGGCAGCCGGTGACCAGGTGTATTTCAAGTGGGTCGACGACAAAGGTTCGGCACCTTACGAAAACAGTAAATCGGTCACTGGCAACATGGTTGGTAAACCCGTCGTGTTCACGGTTCCTTATGCAACTGTGACCACTAGTCTTAGGGCTAACGTTACTGTGACCTGTCGATCCGAACTCATTAAAGGCGGCGAGTTGGGTTCAGACCCGCTTAAATTTTCGGTCAGTAAAGGCGCAGGCGCCAAGTTGCCAGCCCCCATTATTGTTGAAGCCAAAGGCACTGACACCCTCAACCCCAATGATGCCTTGAGCGGTGCCACGGTGCTGATTGGCGCCGGCGCCGCGTTGCAAAAGGGGGATACCGTACTACTGGATTGGAGAGGCCAACCAGGGCCGGGTTCGATCAAACTAACGGTTCCGGTGACCGGCAATGGCGAGCTGCGTATCCCCGTGGTCTATGCCACCGTGCACGCCAATGACGGCTTCAGCATTGAACTTGATTACACCGTTCTACGGGCTGCGGGCAGCACAGACGGCCCTTCGAACCTTGCCGAGTACAACGTTTTGAGCCAGGCCGGTTCCGGCACGTTAAACGTCATGGGCGCTCGCTACAGCCGCAGCAGTTACCGAGCATCGGGGGCGGCACGTCTGTTGAGCGCCTTCGACGCCAAGACCCAGCAACCGCTCATGGCGCAATGGCAATATCAGGGCGAGACCACCGAGACAACCGCCACGACCTTGCGTGACAGCCAACCCTGGAAACCCCTGCGAGTAAGTTCGGCTAATGATTCAGTCACGTTGAATCCGGCCAATATCATCGGTAATGGCATCGATACCGAAATTGCCGGCCGCGCTGCGCTGGTTGCACTCCGCAATTCAGGCGATATGGTGGCTTGGGGCCATCCCGATACCGGAGCAAAAATCCCATCAACCATCATCACACTGAGCGACATTGTCGAAGTTCGTAGTACCCGCAGTGCCTACGCGGGGCGACGGATCAATGGTCAGGTAGTCGTCTGGGGCACGGAGGCGGAAGGGGGCGCCATGAACGGCGTCTCACCGGCCGACTTCGTTGAAGTAACCAGCAATAGCTGGGCCTTTGTCGGTATCAAGACCACTGGTCATATGGTGGCTTGGGGCGCTGCTGCCTACGGTGGCGAGGTACCAGCACCGATTAATAGCTACACAGATATCACGCGGATCTGCGGTGCCGGGTCAGCGTTTGCGGCGCTGCGCCGGAGCGGCGAAATGGTGGCCTGGGGGAACGCAGAAATGGGAGGAACGGTTCCTTCAGACATCGCGGAATTGACCGATATCGTGGAGGTCATGGGAAACTACGGGGCATTTGTCGCCTTGCGGGGCAACGGTCGCATTGTCGCTTGGGGCAATGCCACCTGCGGCGGGACAGTCCCCGACGAGATCGCCTCGATGACCGACATTATAGAGTTGAGCTGCGCTAATACCACGGCCTTCGCCGTGCGCCGTGCCACTGGGCAAGTGGTGGCTTGGGGGTTTCCCAGCTTTGGCAACACGCCGCCGCCCTTAATAGCCGCCTTAACCGATATTGTTGCAGTGGCGAGCAACTCGGAGACCTTCGTCGCCATCAGAGGCAACGGCCATGTGGTGGCTTGGGGTGGCAGAGCGGAAAGCGGTAGAGACATTCCTGAGGACATTGCCAGGTTGGACGACATTGTGCAGGTGGCCGGGTCATCGGAAGCCTTTGCAGCGCTGCGCAAAAACGGAACCGTGGTCGCCTGGGGTGACGTCACTTTGGGGGGCGACACCTCGGCGGTCTCCACTCAACTGACCCAGGTGCAAGCCCTATACGGCAACACTCACAGCTTCGTCGCCCTGACCTCCGATGGGCGCGTCGTAACCTGGGGTCATCCTACGGGTGGCGGTGACAGTAGCACCGTGCAAGACCAATTGGTGGGCAAGGTTACCTACTTGGCGAATGCGGCATCGCGCGGCAGAGCCTTGCAGGCAAGTCGATGGTCGGCCCGTAACGCCAGTCCAGCGATCAGAGCCCGATAACGTTCCTGTGACCCTGAATACTCTCGGCACACCACACATGGGCCGAGCGTATTCACGGACATCGACAAGGAGTCGATCATGAAGCGCAACCGCAAAGCCGCTCCTAGACTCACCCTTCTCGCGCCCAGTGTGGACGAGGCGCCGAACGGGGTGCTGGATCCCGCTAACCTGCCAGCAGACGGAGCCACGGTCAGAATCAAACCCTACGACAACATGGCGTACCTTGATCATGTTTATTTAAGTGTCGGCGACTATGCGGACGACATCCGAATCAGCCAATCCGCCGCCGGTAAGGACGTCGCCTTTGCGGTACCTGCCCAGGTGTTCTCAGAAAGCGCGGACAATCCGATTCTGTTGAGTTATGAGGTTCAGCCTTATCAAGGTGAACGGGTATCGTCGCAGCCCTTGGAACTCGCCCTCGGTGGCGGTTTTGAGGGAGAAGTCAATGTCGATCTCAGCGCGGAAAACTACATTGTTTCGAGCATAAAACCGCCCCTAGTAACGCCCGCGTTTGCCCGTATGTCATTCGACGCGACCTGGGGTGTCAGCCCTTATGCCTACAGCAGCAGCGACTTGACTATCGCCAGCGTGAATGCAACCACTGGCGAAGTGACGGCAAACCTCAATGGCTCGTGCCAGATTACGGCGGTCGATGCTGGCGGTGAGTCACGCAGCTATACATTGATCATCAAGGGCATCAAACACCTTCACTTTCTGAGCGGTAGTGCGGACTGGGACGGCTTGCAACGCACTTGCCAGGCGGCGAACTTGAGCCCAGTTTCGCTGGCGCAAATCAGGCGGTTCTGGACCTTGTATTACCCGAGCAGCGGAGCGGTAGCCAGTTACCTGGGATGGCTGAATTACCCCGTCTGGACCGGTGATGTGCTGGGCGCCGATACCGCGTGGGCCTACGACCTCAATGGTTCGCAGGTCAACGAGAATGCGAGCAGCTACAGCGCCGATACCTTTCTCCCGGCCGTGGGCATTTCGTTGGGGTGAATGACGTCTCGGAAAACAAGGAGGTTTAATTGACATGGATATGCACATTCGGCGGATCAAGGGCCTGCTGCTGGTGCTATTACTCAGCAGCAGCACTGTTCACGCCATCACCGGTCCTGAGATCGCGCAGCTTCTCAATACCCGCTATAAAAGCACCCCGGCTGCTTGCGTCGGCAACCATCCCGCTTTTTTTTGCAGTGGCGTGCTGGTCAGAGGCGTACCGTCGGAACCCGCCGGTGGTTTCTGGAAACATACGGCCGATGCCATCACCTTGGGCGCCGAAGATTTTTCCTATCTACGAGCGGATATAGGTACCCGGGCACTCGCGCAAAAAAATGGCGTCGTATTCAGTGATCCATTCACGGCCATCAGCCAGGGTAAGACACTGGAGGTGTTATGCGCCTATCCGTTTGCCACCGGCGTCGAAAGCAACCGCCCTGACAATGGATGCGGATTGCCAGCACGCGCGAACCCGGCGGCAGAGGATCTGTCCTCATGCAGCGCGTTAGGTATTGTCGACGCCTCAGGCGGGCTGGCACACTTTCAACAGCAAAATTATCAGCCAACGCGCCAATGCTCCCTGAGCAGCCGTGTCCCCGAACAATTCAAGGCCAGCCTTGAAGCGCATGAACGCATCGACACTGAGCAGTCAGCCAAACCTAACGAACTGCTGATCAAAAACTGGGACGATCAGGCGCCACTGCTCATCCCCATTGACGCGTTGTTTTATGACCTGACCCAGACCGACGCGCTACTTGGTGCCCAACTGGATCAACGGGATTACTTCAACTCGACAGGCCAGTGGCTGCCGATTTTACGCATGGACCTGACGGATTCTGGCGCCGGAGTCTTCGGTTTCAATCTGCAGGATCAGTTGTATATCGGCTATGAAGTGGCATCCCGGCTCAATGCTCGGTATGCCGACACCTCACCGGAATGTCCTGATGGCCGGGCGAGTTTTTATTGCAATGGCGTCTTGTTTCGCTCTACCGAAGCTACGACAGCC
Organism: Pseudomonas sp. 10S5; assembly: GCF_035019745.1. Classification (NCBI taxonomy): domain Bacteria; kingdom Pseudomonadati; phylum Pseudomonadota; class Gammaproteobacteria; order Pseudomonadales; family Pseudomonadaceae; genus Pseudomonas; species Pseudomonas sp. 10S5. The sequence continues at coordinate 3,552 of NZ_JASJVL010000027.1, read as the reverse complement.
TTCCATGCCTGGGACCCAAGTCCGAGTTCGAATAGCAGCAACGGTGTTTCGTTTTCCTACGGCCGGGTTGATGTGGGATTTACAAACCTGGTTTACAACCGACCGTTCGGCTTTATGTTTAAGGAGTTCTCAACGCCGAGCGCTTATTCCCCAATCCTACGCTGCGCCTACCCTTATGACGCAGGTACTACAGGTTCTCCAGATGCCTGCACGTTTAGAGGTGTTTGCGACGCATTGGGTGTGACGACCCTCGCAGCCTGGCAAGCGCAATATTCAACTACACCAAACCAAAGCTGCGCCTTTACGGCAACTGCTCCGCAATTTCAGTTAAGTATCGAAGTTCGGACCCTATTGCCCAGCCTCCAGCAAAGCTGGAACGAAATCATGATAGCCGCCTGGCCGCAAGACATCCCCAGTCAGCTCCCCCTCGAAGCGCTGTTCTATCAATCGGGGACCACGGGCCTTGAGCCTGCGCAATTCATCCAGCGCGATTACTTCCAACAAACCCGACGCTTCTTGCCTATCGTCACCATGACGTTGACGGCCACGGACGGCCGAATATTCAACTACAACCCGCAGGAGCAAATAGCCGCAGGAAAGCCCTCTGCACAACGCAGTTCCATGGGCTCCAGTGGGTATTAGCTGTTTTTACCCAATCAACTTACACCGCCCGCCCCCCGGGCCGACAAGGACGTTTATCATGACCAGCTTCAAGCCCTTCCTGTTTCCACCGATCAACCGTGACATCACCACCCTCGCGCTGCGCCCGCTGCTGATTGCGGGCATGGTGATGCCCGTCGTCGGCGGCGATGGCGGGGTCAATATTTCCATCGTCACTGACGACCCGGGGGGAGTACTCAGCGTCATCGATCCCTATCAGGAGATGCGAGCAGGCGACCGGCATCGTATTTTCTGGGAGGACGTGGAAATCGCCTTCAAAGAGGTGCTACTTACCGAGGTCAACGAGCGACTGTTCATTTATCTGCCCATTGAAAAAATACTCCCCGACTGGGCCGAAAAAGTGCTCTACCAACTGACCCGTGTCGGCAGTAATGTCCCTGAAGACTCGGTCCCCCTACGGGTGCGGGTCAAGCTCGATCGTCCGGGGGGAACGGATAAAGATCCGCACCTACCCGGGCATTCGGAACTGAAGAAACCCAAACTCCCACAGGACGTCATCGATAACGGCGTCGATGCCGCCTGGGCCGCCAGAGGCGTGCCGGTGGAAATCGAGCACTACCCGTTTCGGGCTGCACGCGACACCGTTTCACTGAAATGGGGCAGCGTTATCCTTCACCAGCAGGTGACTGAAGACCAGGCCAATGGCACCGCACCCATCACTCTGCTGGTCGATCAGGCGGCCATTCTGGCCGGCGGCGACAGCGCTGCGCTGTTGGTGGAGTACGAGGTGTTCGATGAAGTCTGGAACTTCTCCTCAGATTGGTCCCTCAGCACAAACGTGTTGGTCGATGCCGGCGCCTGGCGCCTGGACGCGCCAATCATCAAGGAAGCGGTCAACGGCGACATCGATCTGATCAGCCTGGCCAAGAAGGACGTGACGGTACAAATCATCGCGAGGGGGGGCCCCTATGCGGCGGGCGATACCATTACCCTGACCTGGATCGGCACACCGCAGAGCGGCAAACCCATCGTGCATACCGAGGCGGTGGTCTTGACCAATATACCGACGGTGCTCGAGCTGAAAGTCCCCTATGCCGATATTCGTGCTATCGCACGAGGCACCGGGGATGCGTCCTATGTGCTGACCAAGGCCAACGGCGATCCACCGCAGTCTTCCAAACGCACCTTTGCCCGAGTGATTGGTGACACTTCACAGTTACCGGCCCCCAGCATCATCCAAGTCGTTGGCGAGCTGCTGGACCCGACGACTCCGGTGGCGAATGTTCAGGTCCCCGCGTATCCCGGGATGAACAATGGCGATCTCATCGATGTGATTTGGCTGGGCACCACGGCCAGCGGTACACCTTACTTGCATGAAATGACACACACCGTGACCGAGGGTGAGAAAGGAAAAATCATCACCCTGCCCGTGCGCAATACCCATATTGCGCCGCTGGACCGCGGCACGCTCGACCTCTACTACCGGGTCTCCAATGACAAGTACGCGCTGTTTGCGGTGAGTGAATCCGAACATCTGCTGCTCAAGGTCGAACAGATTCGTGCCGACCTGCCAGCACCCAAGGTAGTCGAGGCCCCTGACGGCGTGCTCGACCCGGCCTTGGTGCCCGACAGCGCCACCTTGCTGGTGGACTACCTTGGCACCGCGACCGGCGATGTGCTGACCTATTACTGGACCGGAAAACCGGGCGACGGCAGCGCCAGTGATTGGGTGCCCATCACCACACCCATTGCCGGGAAGCCAATCACTTTCAGAATTGAACAGGCGCTCATCGCGTCTAATCTCAATAGTCTGGTCAAGGTGCGCTATACCCTCCAACGTGCCGCCACCGGCCAGTTCAGTTATTCGGCCACACTGGAGTTGATCATCGGCTCCTTGATCGGCGAATTGCCTGCTCCTGACGTACTTGAGGCGCCGACGCGAGTGCTGGATCCAATGGCTGCCCTCAACGGCGCCACCGTGCGAGCCCAGTACGAAAGCATGCAAGACATTCCTGCGGACATCATTACGCTGAATTGGTTGGGCACGCCCGGTGCGGGAACCTCCCAAGACCTCGAGCTGCCTGGCAATGCCATCGGCTATGTCGATTTCAAGGTACCGGCCTCGGTGGTCGGCCCCAACATCGGCAAACAGGTCGAGGTCAGCTATGACGTGTCTCGTTCCGGGCAATCGAGTTCATCCGATCTACTGGAGCTGATGGTCAGCACTTTTCAGGATCCGGAAAACCAATTGCCGCGACCTCGCATCACCCAGGCGAATGACGCCAGCAAGGTGTTGATCCTGAGTTCATTCACCGGCAATGCGCAGGTAACAGTGGGCAAATGGCCGTTTAGTGCCGCCCGGCAGCGGGTATGGTTGCGCCTCGAAGGCAAGACCTCTACCGGCGCGATTTACACCATCGTCTTGCTGACGGGGGTCGAAGTGTCCGCCGCCCAGGCCAGCAGCGGCCTTAACGAGACACTGCTGCGAAGTGAGCTTGAAAAGCTGGGGCATGATTCGCAACTGACCGTCGTGTGCAAGGTGACCTTTGACGGTGCCGTTGATGAAAACTCGGCCATCGAATTTCCCAGAGCGGCTTACACCTTCAAAACCTTCGACGATTCAGTTGCGCCAACCATCGCCAGCGTCAAGGATTCCAAAGGCACCGAGATCCCCAATGGCAGTACGACCTTCGACACCAGCGTGACACTGGCGGGCAAGGCGGCCCCCAGCCAACGGGTCGAGATCTTCGACAGCACCACGTCAAAAGGCACCGCCACGGTCAATGCCAGTGGTGACTGGACCCTCTCCCTCACGGGCCTGACACTGACCAGTCACAGCATCACCGCCAAGGCAGTATATGGCAGCAATCCGGTGTCCGCCGCGCGCACCTTTACGGTCGCCGTCGCCACCGCGCCAACCATCGCCAGTGT
>NZ_JASJVL010000026.1:0-53373 GCF_035019745.1 Pseudomonas sp. 10S5 | reverse complement strand
GGAGCCGTATGCGGTAGTTCCGCACGTACGGATCTGGGCGGGGGGCGGCAGGCAACTGCCGTCCCTACCGCGACCAATACAACGAGCCCGCGAGGCAATGGCGGTCGCAGGCATGATGGATATTATTTCTGAGACAGCACACTAGTTGATGTCTTGGCGGATGCGGGGAGCGAGTATTTCAGTTATTTTTTGATAGCCTTCGATATTGGGGTGAAGTCCAGTATCCCAAAAATATTTATGTTGGTCTGGTAACTTACGAAATTCTTTGTCCAAGTCTATCACTTTGCAATTACAGCCTTTACCATTCCACGCTAAGATTGCCTTATTAACTTTTTCGTTCCGTGCGTCGTGCTTGTCGAGCCGTGGCAAAAGAGTAGAAATAAGGACTTTCCCGCCTCTCTTACTAAGAGTTTTGGCAATAAGCTTGAGATTATTAATCGTGATCTCTGGAGTTGCGAATATCCAGTCGTTTGTTCCGGCAAGTATGAAGTAATAATCAGTAGGCTTGATTTTATTCAGGCGATCAATTATGTTCTTTGTAGTATTACCGCCTTCCCCGGCATGCCCATAACCGAAAGGATCGGTATGTGGTCCTACGAATTGAACACCCGGTAACTCTGGAGCGAGCATGCACCGGAAATACCGACCGTAGCTCCACCATGTAATAGAGTCTCCTATCATTGCAAGCGTTTTAGAAGCCTTCAATGGCGCTGTTTTAAGGACGTAAAACTTGTATGGGCCGGGCATGTTTAAAACCTTTCCTGATTCCCATTCAATGTTGCCTAGATAGGAGAACCCTTTTGTTAAGAAAGTCTCGCCAATCCTGAATCGTGCCGATGACGTCGTGGAGTCCATTTCATATAGCGCATCAAAGTCGAATACGGAATTTTTACCGGTGATATTTCCGGTGTTTCGCGAAAATTTAATGCTGCTAGGAGTAATAGCTGCTACGTCAAACAAATTAATAAGCTGCTTGCTAACTATTTTCGCTGGCTGAAGCTCACATGAAGCGTTCGCTGTCGAGGTACACAGCACGAATAAGAGGAGGAGTTTCAACATTGCGGATTGAATTCTTAATAGGGCCCATAGTGCAGCAAGTCTACAGTCAATCGCCCGTAATGTCAGGATGACATGCGCTTGTCAGGGGAACTGATGATCAAGACGTTCATCGCGAAGTTTTTTGGCATCACGAATACTATTTGCATATACGGATAGCGATGCCTTGACATTTTTTCAGACATGGCTAAGGCGCAACCGTGGCAAGCCGATTCCGACGCAGGCGCTGCAGAAAGATCAGGCAGTATGCGGCGATGTGCATTTTCGCAATCAGCACCGCGAGGCTCTGGGCATGAATTCAAGCGTGGCCTTTTGATTACGTCGGCGCCATCCATAGGCTCTAGGGAGGTTTGAAGTAATGCCTCTTTTTCCGTCAGGCGAGTCTCAGCGCCCAGAAAAGAAAGCACATCACTAAAATTCAAAAATATTGACACCGTCAGGAAAAGAACCTGCCGATTCTGGCGAAGTTTAAAAATTGCTGGAGAAAACGTAGCCTCAAAAGCTACTGCAAAGCGTGCTGGGTAACGCGGTTAATTATCTGGCCAATAATTTGGAGCCGACAGGAACATTGCGTAGAAGCCGGTTTTTACCCATAGACAACAACATGGCCGAGCGCGCAGTAAAACCGTTTGTCAGGTCGCAAGGCATGGCTGTTCAGCGACCTGCCCAAAGGCGCAGCGGCCAGCGCTCAACATTACAGCCTGGTCGAGACGGCAAAGGTCGAAGGCCAAGAGTCCTATACGTGGTTGCGCCAAGTATATGAGCGTTTGCCGCATGCGCAGACGGTAGAAGACTGTGAAGCCTTACTGCCGTGGAACTGTTCACCGGAAATGCCACGTAAACCGTTACCCCATACTGAAGTAGATGGGGTTCATGGATCGCATACGATGCCGTTATCCGAAGCGGAAGGCGATGTGTGCATTACGATAATCTCAAGCCATGTTTCACGCCCGCGCGGTCTTAAACTCTGCGCATGCTGGGAAATCAACTGGACGGAAGCTGAGAGTTCTCATTCGTGTCTGGTTGTGACGCGCCAGAGGTCCGCCAATGATTTAAAGCCTCACCTTAGTCGCACATTTACGTTGTCCGGCAACGGAAAACGGGCCACGGCACCATTAGTTTGATCTAATCGGCACGCCTAGCCGCCGTATAATCATCATGCTCACTGGAAGGAAGTGCTCACGCGTCTATCTAGGCATTAGGTGGGTGAGGCTTTAGAGTTGCTGCCGCAAAAATGTCAACAGGTTTACTTGCGCAACACGGGATCTGCAGACGCATACGGAGCGGAAAGCCAACCAATGAATACGCACCTCAAAACAGCAGTCGTCACCGGCGTCACAGGCCAAGACGGCGCCTACCTCACCCAACTGCTCCTCGAAAAGGGCTACAGGGTTTTTGGCGCCTACCGACGCACCAGCTCAGGCAGCTTTTGGCGCCTCGAAGAGTTGGGCGTCGCGAACCACGAAAATCTGGAGTTGGTCGAACATGACCTCACAGATTTGGGCGCTAGCATTCGGTTGCTGCAAAAAGCCGGACCGTCGGAGGTTTACAATCTGGCGGCTCAGAGCTTTGTCAGCGTGTCGTTTGATCAGCCACTGACCACCGCTCAAATTACCGGGGTGGGAGTTGTTGTGTTGCTCGAAGCGATCAGAATCGTTAACCCCATGATCCGCTTTTATCAGGCGTCCACGTCGGAGATGTTCGGTAAGGTCCAGCAGGTTCCTCAAACGGAGGAGACGCCATTCTATCCACGCAGTCCTTATGGCGTAGCCAAGTTGTATGGGCACTGGATGACAATCAACTACCGCGAGTCTTATGGGATTTTTGGTGTCAGCGGCATCCTGTTCAATCACGAGTCGCCGTTGCGTGGCAAAGAGTTCGTGACGCGTAAGATTACCGACGCCGTGGCGCGAATCTCCATGGGCTTGCTCGACTGTCTGGAGCTGGGCAATCTTGACGCGAAGCGCGACTGGGGTTTTGCCAAGGAGTATGTCGAAGGCATGTGGCGGATGCTTCAAGCTGACGTTGCAGACTCGTTTGTGTTGGCGACTAACCGCAGCGAAACGGTTCGGGAGTTCGTCAATATTGCGTTCAAAGCGGTGGATATCACCTTGGAGTGGAAGGGTGTTCAAGAAAATGAATACGGTATTGACGTCGCTACCGGCAAGACTATTGTCCGGGTTAACCCTCAGTTCCGTCGCCCCACTGAAGTCGAACTATTGGTCGGTTCAGCGAAGAAAGCCCGTGATGTTCTGGGTTGGAAGTCAACGACAAGCCTGGAAACACTTTGTCAATTGATGGTAGCAAGGGATATTGAGCGGGTTAAAAGCGGCAAGTTGTTTTAATGTAATGAAAGCGTTAACGGGCATTAATTCTGGGCTGACGGTTCGTTGTCGAACTTACCTGTAAGCGCCAGTAATCCAATAAGTCGTGCAGGGTTTGCTCCAGCGCAATCACGGGTTTCCATCCAGTAGCTTCTCTGAGACGCTGGTTGTCGCCTGCAGCTATCTGAATGTCCGATGGGCGCAGCTTTTCTGAATCAACTTCAACCCTGATTTTCGCAGTGCTTAAAGAGAGCAACAAACCCAACACATCGCTAATTTTATGCGGCTGTCCACTGGCTATATTCATGCAGCGTGGGTAGTCGCGGCTGCCGGCTAACGTCAATACGGCGAGATAGGCGCTACAGACATCCTGAACGTCGAGAAAGTCTCGGCTTGCTTCGAGATTACCCACCTTAAGCACTGGTACTTGCTGGCCTGATTCGATCAAGGCGATCTGTCGAGCAAAGGATGCAGTGACGAAGTCTGGCGATTGTTGCGCACCAATGTGATTGAACGGGCGGGCGATTACGCCTTTGATGCCTTGACGAAAATACTCTTGGAATGCGCTTTCTGCGGCCAACTTACTCGCCGCGTAAGGATTTAGTGGTTCGCAGCGAGTTTGTTCGTCAACTGGCTGGCCCGACTTGAAGGCCGCGCCGTAGACTTCCGAGGAACTCGCGAATAGGACGAACGCGTCGGGCACATGCAATCGGATGGCTTCGAGCAAATTCATGCTGCCCATCACATTGGTCTGCCAAGTCCGCAACGGCTCGCGGAAGCTGGTAGGCACATGGGAAATCGCTGCCAAATGTACGATATGAGTAGGTTGAGCTTGGGCAACGGCTCGTGCGAGGTCTTGGGGATCTCGTATGTCAGCGGTGATCTGCTCATCGGCGGCGATCTCAGCAAGCGGTGAGTGACCGGTGAGGGCGATAACCTGGTGGCCGGCCCTTCGCGCTCGGTCTATTAAAAACTTACCAACGAAGCCGTTAGCGCCGGTCAACAGCAAGCGAGGCATGGGTATCTTCTCCATCAGCGAGACTACGCAGGTCAGCGGCAATTATGATCTGTTCTTTCTGGCGTGCGGTTAACCAATAGATCGATTGCCACTTGAGTTGATGGCGTTCAGTTCACGAGTCAGTAGGCAAAGAAAGATACCGAAGGTTTAATACTGTTACGGATGATTGTCGAATGACAGCTAATGCCTAGCTGAATGGAACAACCATCGCCATCAGCTATTTAATCGGTGCCGTCTGAGCATCGGCATGGGCGCGCTGGGCATCCGCATCCGCATCCGCTTTACGACTATTACGTTTTCCACTTTGGATCAGGCTTAACGCAATAAATGTTCCTATTACTGAAATAATGCCCCACCACAGAAAAAAATTCAGCATAGTGACTCCAGAAATTCCCTACCGCTCTGGTCGATTTCGCGCAGATATAAGGCATCGCGCACGGTAATGCTCTGCGTAAATTTAGCCTTAAAATTCAGTAGTTCAAGTTATATATTCAAAAACGGCTAAGCGAATAATTATTTCAAGGCTGTTTAATATTTGGTAACCCATCCCCTTTTGACGTTCCGCTCCCCTCGACTACCTTTGAAAAGCAGCCTCGGAATGCTGTTTCTCACTTTAACTGTATGGAGCGTCACCTATGCGCAGTGCTTTTCTCTCATCCATTCTGTTTGCATTCTTCACTACCGCCTCAGTGGCTGTCAGTGCGGCGCCGGTTGCACAACCGGCGCCGATGCCGCCGACGTCGGTCAATGCCGTTGCCACGCAGGCCGAGCCTTCCGCCAAAATCAATCTCAACACCGCAGATGCAGAAACCCTACAAAAGGAGCTCAGTGGAATCGGCAGTGCGAAGGCCAACGCGATTGTCGCTTACCGTGAAGCGAACGGCGAGTTCGCCTCGGTCGATGAGCTGCTAGAGGTGAAAGGCATCGGTAAAGCGATTCTGGACAAAAACCGTGAGAAGCTGGGCATCAATTAAATATCAAGGTTCACACAATGGCTGGTCATCGCGACCGGCCATTTTTTTGTCTGTCATAACGCATTTGCTCTGCACTGGTGACGCTGCTCAGACGGTCTATGCTTCTATGTCGAATATCCGTTCAGCTCGGGCTTCTTGACACGCTTCATGGCGGCCATCATATTATCTGGCTTGATTATGATCGTAATATAAATCGTCTAATTTCCCGCAGGAGTCTTCACTATGACCACCTCCAACCCTAAAGGCACCGCCCTCATCACAGGCGCCTCTTCCGGCATTGGCTTCACTTATGCTGATCGTTTGGCCAAGCGCGGTTTCGATTTGTTATTGGTTGCTCGCGATCAGGAGCGCCTGGAGACCATGGCCTTCCGGTTGCGTGAGGAAACCGGTGTAACGGTCGAAGTGCTCAAAGCCGACTTGATCGACAGAGCTGATCTGCAAAAAGTTGAACAGCGCCTGCGCACCGATACGTCGATTTCGCTGTTGCTTAACAATGCCGGTGTGGCTTCGGTCGGTACGCTGGCGGAGTCCGACCTGAGTGGTCTGGATCGAATGATCCAACTCAACGTGGTCGCGCTGACCCACTTGGCGTCAGCCGCAGCGGACGGTTTTTCCAGAGCCGGGCGTGGTTCGATCATCAATATTGCATCGGTTGTGCCGCTTGCACCGGAGATGTTTAACGCCACCTATACCGCAACCAAGGCCTATGTATTGAGCCTGACACAATCATTGAATGCTGAGCTCAAAGAATCGGGCGTGCGCGTGCAGGCGGTCATGCCGGGCGCTACACGCACCGAAATTTTTGATCGCAGCGGTATGGATTTGAGCCAGTTTCCAGCCGAGTGGGTGATGGACGTTGGTGAAATGGTCGACGCCGCATTGGCCGGTTTTGATCAGGGTGAATTAGCGACTATCCCGTCGTTGCCGAACGCAGCCGATTGGGATGCCTTTATGACCGCCCGAGCTGCGCTGACACCTAATATGTCCTTAAGCAGCGCAGCGTCTCGTTTCAAGGCTTGAGATCTTTTACGTGGAGGTTTATTACATGAGTAAACGCCGGGTTGTTGTTACAGGTATGGGCCTGGTCTCGCCATTGGGCACCGGCGTGGAAGCTGTGTGGAAGCGTTTATTGGCGGGTCGATCTGGATTAATTCGGTTGTCTGAAGACGTTGTAGGCGATTTGCCGGGCAAGGTCGGTGGAGTTGTTCCGCTATTGGCCGATGATGTTGAGGCCGGGTTCGATCCAGATACCGCTGTTGCGCCTAAAGAACAGAAAAAGATGGACCGTTTTATCATGTACGCGCTGGTTGCAGCCAAGGAAGCAGTGGCTCAAGCCGGTTGGGTCGCCAACACCGCGGACGCTCAAGAGCGAACGGCGACCATTATTGGATCGGGCATCGGTGGGTTTGGTGCTATTGCCGATGCTGTACGTACTACTGACGCTCGCGGTCCGCGGCGTTTGTCGCCGTTTACGATCCCGTCGTTTTTAGTAAATCTGGCGGCGGGACATGTGTCGATTCAACACGGCTTCAAAGGTCCGTTGGGTGCCCCGGTAACTGCCTGCGCTGCGGGGGTGCAGGCGATTGGCGATGCCGCGCGGTTGATTCGTTGCGGCGAAGCGGACATCGCTATCTGTGGAGGGGCCGAAGCTGCCATCGATAAAGTCAGTCTTGGCGGCTTCGCAGCGGCCAGGGCATTGTCCAGTGCATTCAATGACACACCGCAAAAGGCTTCGCGTCCGTTTGACCGTGATCGTGATGGATTTGTCATGGGGGAGGGCGCGGGTATTTTGGTGATTGAATCACTTGAACACGCGTTGGCACGCGGGGCAAAACCTATTGTTGAATTGGTAGGTTACGGCACCAGCGCCGACGCTTATCACCTCACTGCGGGTCCGGAAGACGGCAGCGGGGCGCGACGTTCCATGCAAGCAGCCCTAAGTCAGGCTGGCATTCAGCCGTTCCAGATCCAGCACCTCAATGCGCACGCTACGTCCACGCCCGTGGGTGATAAAGGCGAGATGGCGGCGATCAAGTCGCTGTTTGGAGATCAAAAATCAATCGCAGTGAGTTCGACCAAATCAGCCACCGGGCACTTGCTCGGAGCGGCCGGCGGAATTGAAGCAATCTTCACGGTGCTGGCGATTAGAGACCAAATCGCGCCTGCCACTCTTAACTTTGAAAACCCCGACGAAGCGGCGCAGGGGCTGGATATCGTCCATGGTACTGCTCGGCCGATGAAGATCGAATACGCTTTATCTAACGGGTTCGGTTTTGGCGGGGTCAATGCCAGCGTGTTGTTTAAGCGCTATCAGGATTGATTGGCGGCAGATATAGCTTCCCGAAGCTATTCGGGAAGCTGTGCGTCAGGCACCCCGCGTCATTCCTGTTGTTCTAGCTTTTCGTCTGCTGCTTCAACCACTCACGAGTGTCTTCAAGAATCCGGTCGGACAACTCGGGGTCCAGTGCGCTGCGCGACAGCACCAGTGCACCTACAAGTGCCGATAACATGACGGTGCTCAGTTCTGGCGCATTCGTGTGAGCGACGGATAGACCACGCTGGATGGATTTCAAGCGGTTTTTGATCACCTCGTCGGTGATCATGCTGGCTTGACCGCGCTGGCCTAGCTCAGCCGACATGGTCGGTAGCGGGCAACCTTCTGCGGGAGATGCGCGATGTGCCGCTGACAGGTAATGATCAACAAAAGCCGCCAGCGGGTTGTCGGCTTTTTCGAACAATGCATTGCAATGAGCGGACAGGCTGTCGGCTGCCTGGCGTAACGATTTTTCTACCAGTTCATCTTTGGATTTGAAGTGTGCATAAAAGCCGCCGTGGGTCAGCCCCAGGGACTTCATCAGCGGTTGTAGACCGGTAGCGCCAATGCCATCGCGGCGAAAGCGCGCTGACGCCTCGTTGATAATTCGTTGGTGGGTTTGAGCTTTATGGTCTTCCGAATAACGCATTGCCGGAGCTCCCGAGCGTGGCTCTATAAAATGCTGACTATAATTTTGTCATGGATCCACATACCCCGGCAGCACTCATTTGCGGTTCGACCTGCCGTCGGTCAGATCAAATGAGTGTTGCCCGATAGTCAACAGAACTTAAGGATGCGCAGCGATCTACGCTGCCTCTCTGCTACCCGTCGCTGCAAACACCGCTGGCGAGCGCTGTTCCAGTAGGTAATAAAACCCACCGCCGAGTATGCAGCCGGTGAACCAGGCAAAGTTGGCGATTGGCTGGAACCACGGCACGAAGCTGAAACACAGACCGATGAGGCCCGCTGCCACTAGCGCTTTGATAGCTGTCCAGTTGAAGCCGTTTCTGTACCAATATCGGCCAGCGGGTGTGTCATCGAACAACGCGTCGACATCGATCTGCTGACGTTTCACCAAGTAATAGTCCACTAACAAGATGCCAAACAAGGGGCCGATGCAGGCAGCCAGCACGTCTAGGGTGTAGTGGATCACTGCAGGGTTATTGAACAGATTCCAAGGCGTGATAAATACCGAGAGCACGGCGGCGATCATGCCGCCCAGGCGCCAGCTGATTTTGCTCGGTGCCAGGTTGGCGAAATCGAACGCCGGCGAGACGAAGTTGGCGACGATGTTGATGCCAATGGTCGCGGTGACAAAGGCGAAGGCGCCTAACAATACGGCGGTGGTGTTATCGATGCGGGCGACGGTCGCGATAGGGTCGTGGATCATTTCCCCAAAGATTGGCAACGTCCCGGACACAATTACCACAGTGACCAGTGAGAAGGCCAAAAAGTTAACCGGCAAACCCCAGAAATTGCCGCGACGTACGTCCGCCATGCTCCGTGCATAACGGCTGAAGTCGCCGAAATTCAGCGTCGGGCCTGAGAAGTAAGACACTACCAGGGCCGTTGCCATCACTGTTTGGCCAAAAGCTTCCCAGCCCGACAGTTGCTTTTCAGCCAAGGCAAAACTGATATTGCTCCAACCGGCGCGCCAAACAATCCAGGCAGCCAGCAGTAACATCACTGCATACACTGCAGGGCCGGCCCAATCGATAAAGCGTCGGATCGAATCCATGCCGGTCCAGAACACTACCGCCTGCAAAACCCATAACGTCAGAAAACCGAACCATCCCAAGTAAGAAAGTCCTGCGAACGTCACCTGCTGGTAAGCCGCCAATTGCGGGAAGAATCGCAGTACCACGATGATCAGTGCGCTGGATGCGAGGTAGGTTTGGATCCCATACCAAGCCACAGCAATCAAGCCGCGAATCACCGCCGGGATGTTTGCACCAAACACGCCGAACGCCATTCGGCAGATAACAGGATAGGGTACTGCCGCTTGCTGGCTAGGTTTAGCCACCAAATTAGCGATGACCTGAATGATGCAGATGCCCACCAGCAGCGCGATCAACACTTCCCAACTCGCCAAACCTAAAGCAAACAAGCTAGACGCAAACACATAGCCGCCGACGCTATGCACATCGCTCATCCAGAAAGCGAATATGTTGTACCAATTCCACGTTTGCGGCAGTGGACCGAGATCTTTGTTATAGAGGCGTGGGCTGTAACCCATCGGACGTTGCTCGCTCATGACACGTTGCTCCTTGTAGGCCTGCCTGCACTGACATCGCGTACGAGACTTGGCATTGTTGTATACGATTATGTACGCACAATATGTGCCAAATGCATTGATCAAGAGCTTTTGAGCCTTTCATGCGGTGGGCTGCAGCAAGGAGGTAACTGGAGTTTTTTTTTGCGAGATATCCGAATGTGAGCGTCATGCCCAATCGCGGTGCGCCCGCGCAGATGCGGTGCAGCGTCAACGGATTTTCCAGGTATGGACAATTAGCGCTAGATTGCTGTTTAACCGCTGATTTATAGTTGTATACAATTATTAAATATAATTACGCAAAAAATGAGGTGTGTTGATGCGTATTCAAGTAATTAACCCCAATACTAGCCAGGCCATGACTCACAAGATTGGCATTGCGGCGCAAGCAGTGGCTCGCGCCGGGACAGAGATTTTTGCTTGCTGCCCCGAAGATGGTCCTGAGTCGATCGAAGGTCACTTCGATGAGGCGATTGCTGCCGTGGGCATGCTCGAAGAAATTCAGAAGGGTGTGGCTCAAGGTTATGACGCGCATATAATTGCCTGTTTCGGCGACCCCGGCTTATTGGCTGCTCGGGAGTTGGCCATTGGTCCTGTGATCGGCATTGCCGAGGCGGCATTTCATGTTGCCAGTCTGGTCGCTACGCGTTTCGCCGTGATCACCACCCTGGGCCGGACGCGGATTATTGCTGAGCATTTGCTGCAACGGTATGGCATGCACGACCTTTGTACGTCGGTCAGTTGCCTTGAAATCCCCGTGCTAGCGTTGGAAAGCTGCAACGACGCTCTGATCGAGCGAATTGCTGCCGAGGGGCGTCGATTAAGGGATGAAGACGGTGCCGGCGCGATTGTGCTGGGATGTGGCGGCATGGCAGATCTGCGCCACGTGCTGAGCGAAGCGATTGGAATACCGGTCGTCGAGGGCGTCAGCGCTGCCGTGAAACTGTCAGAGTCATTGGTTGAGCTGGGTTTGGGCACGTCGAAACAGGGTGATTTGGCCTACCCGTTGAGTAAGCGTTTTATCGGCCGCTACGCGCATTTGAGCCGATAGGTTTTAGCCAAAAATACGACGCCATAAAAATTCACTATCGAACTGATTAGTTCTAGAAGCTGTTTCATCCCTGCAACAGTGACCATCCTTTGAGCACGTTTCTGCCCATTGGAGTTCCTGATGTCCACTAAAACTATAATATTGCGCCTGACCGTATTGGCCACTTTGGTCAGCGGCCAGGCATTCGCTGCTCAAGCTGAGCAACTGACCCGTGATTCCGGTGCGCCAGTTGGCGATAACGAGAATTCACAAACCGCAGGCCCTGCGGGCCCGGTGCTTCTTCAAGACGCGTCCCTCATCGAAAAGCTTCAGCGCTTTGACCGCGAACGTATCCCGGAGCGCGTGGTGCATGCCCGTGGTACTGGTGCTTTCGGTGAGTTCGTGCCGTCTACCGATATTCATGACCTGACCGTCGCCGACGTATTTAAACCGGGCACCAAGACCCCGGTGTTTGTGCGTTTCAGTACTGTCATGGGCTATCGCGGCTCGCCTGAGCAGGCCCGCGACCCTCGGGGTTTTGCGGTCAAGTTCTATACCGATCAAGGCAACTGGGACATGGTTGGCATCAACTGGCCGATCTTCTTTATTCGTGATGCGATCAAGTTTCCCGACTTCGTTCATGCGAACAAGCCAAGTGCTGTGACCGGAGTACAAGACCCGGATCTAGCGTTTGATTTCTTTGCCCACACTCCAGAAGCCACTCACATGCTGACCCGTCTTTACACGGTTGAAGGCATGCCTGACTCCTATCGTCATATGAACGGATCGGCGGTTCATGCCTTTAAGTTTGTCAACGCCGACGGCAAAGTGCACTACGTGAAGTTTGCGTGGAGAAGCCAGCAAGGCGTGCACGGTTTAAAGCCGGATGACATCGCCAAATCGTTAGGCAACGACTGGAACATGATGTCCAACGACTTATACGCCGCTATCAATAAAGGCGATTTTCCAAAGTGGGATCTTTACGTCCAGGTGCTTACGCCAGGCGAGCTGGGTAAATTCAACTTCGATGCGCTGGATGACACTAAGGTCTGGACCGGTGTACCCGAAAAGAAAATCGGCACCATGACGCTGAACCGCATGCCTGATAACTACTTCGAATCCGTAGAAGAATCAGCGTTCGCTCCGTCGCGCCTGGTTCCCGGCATTGAAGCTTCGGAAGACCGGATGCTGCAAGGCCGTTTATTCGCGTATGCAGACACTCAGATGTATCGTTTGGGCGCCAACTATCAGCAACTGCCGATCAATCGTCCGCTGACCCCTGTGAATAACAACAGCCAAGATGGCGCAATGAACGCCAGCGGTCGCAAGGGCAACATCAACTTTGAACCATCGGGCGTGCATGAGCTTGCTCAAGACCCTAAATACAAATACTCGGCGACGCCGCTCAGCGGTGCCACACAACAATTGGCAATTCACAAACCAAACAACTTCGCGCAAGCGGGGGAGTACTACCGTGGGCTGTCCGACGCTGACAAAGGCTACTTGATCGACGCACTGGGCGGTGACTTGAGCAAGGTCACTAACGACAGCAATAAGTACGCAATGCTCTCTTATTTCTACAAGGCCGATGCCGATTACGGCACCCGGTTGGCCAAAGCCACCCACAGTGAAGTTAGTCGGGTTAAAACCGCAGCAGGCTTATTGAAGGACTGACGGCAGCAAATACCCCCTGTAAGAGCTACCGAAGGCTAGTAGGTCCGAAGGCTCATTGCGTTGAAGGACAATCGCAGCCTAGGTAACTTGCTCTTACAGGGGGAATTCTTTAACGAGGATCTCCCATGAATTTCAGGCTGCGCATTTGGTTTACGGTGGCAGGCGTCGTTTTATGTCTACTAGCAATTGTCAGCTACCGCGTTGCCCACGTGATATATCCCAATGCTTGGCTACCGAAAAGCGCCGATCAATTTCAGGTCAGGCCAGGCATCAAACGTGTTGATCCCCATACTTACGACACTGAATGGTTTGATGCGGCACGGGCAGGGCGTCAGGACATCAGTCAGGCTCTATTGCACGCCGGTTACCCCGTTAACCTGCAAGGTAACTCGGGCTATACCGCGCTGATACTGGCGACTTACCATGGCCAGTCAGGTGAAGTCTCTATGCTTTTACAGGCAGGTGCTGATCCTTGTTTGGCCGACCACAATGGCAATACCGCGTTAATGGGCGCGCTGTTCAAAGGCGAGGAGCGGGTTGCGAGTCAGTTGCTGGCGCTTTGCCCGGTGGACCAAGTAAACAACAGCGGTCAGACGGCTTTGTCATTTGCAGCACTGTTCGGGCGGCTGGACATAATTGCCCGTTTAGTAGCCATCGGAGCAAACCCTGACCACCTCGATATGAAGGGCAATAGCGCGCTGGCTATCGTCGAACAACAGGGCAACCTACAAGCCGCCGCCGCATTGCGTGCAGTGGGCGCGCAGGACTAACTCCGCACAAATCCCGTAGACGCAGCTCGTCGGTGAGAAGCCTTACCGGGTGGTCCGTAAATCGCCTCGTCAACAAGCTGGCTTTAAAACTGTTGGCATCTGCAACCCAAAGGTTATTGGGTCATGTCGAAAATCATGCAGGTAGTGGTGCCGGTGGCGTACAATCTGTCATCCACATCGTACAGACGCCCTTCGGCTAGCGCGGTAGAACGACCCAGATGAATGACTTTGCCTTCAGCTCGAACCGGGCCGGTATGGCTGCCCATTGCACGAACAAAACTCACGCGTAAATCAAGCGTGGTATAGCCCTGACCCTTTTTCAACTGGGTATGGATCGCACAGCCCATGCACGAGTCCAGCAACGTCGCGGCATACCCTCCATGCACTGTGCCCAGCGGGTTGTAGTGACGCACACTCGGCGTGCCTTGAAAAACAAAACGCCCGAGCGACCATTCTATTGGGATGAAATCGACCAGCTCGCCAAACGGCGGGCAGGGCAGCTCACCGTTGCCGATACCGTTGAAAAATTCGGCTGGAGTCAGTGCGCTGACATCGGCCAGGCTGGTGGTGCCGGGGTTAGCAAGACGAGTCCTGGAGGCGTGCTCCTCTGCCAGCCATTGGGCGGTTTTTTCTTCGCGAGAGAGGATTTGCATGGAGAGGTACTCCGGTCATTGCATCATCGGCTGATGGGATGACAGATATAATCCATACATTTTATTACGCTCGCAATATAAATTTTAGCAGGGCTATATGCTCTGCTGGCAGTTGCGCTGGGCCTGTAATCAGATCGCCCGCGGCTTAGACCTGCTTTCGGTTTTTTACAGATGGTTTCGAATGAATCACTGCGCTGCTGGTTTTTTAACAAAATGCTGGTGCATATCGAGCGTCAGGGTTTCGATGCGCTCAGTCAGGGTTTTTGTCAGCTCAGTCATGCGCGTGTTTTGCTCCAGCAGCTCAAGCAGCAACGCCGAGTTTTGCGCTGCGCTGGCCAGCCGTTGTTCATTGGCGACGGCCAATGCCTCGCGATGTTGTGCATCTGCATCCGCATTGGCTTTGTCACGTGCAGCTTGGCGGGTTTGTGCCAGCAAAATCAGGGGTGCGGCGTAGGCGGCCTGCAAGCTGAACGCTAGGTTGAGCAAAATGAACGGGTAAATATCAAAATGGGTCAGCCCGGCGATATTGGCGCCGATCCACAAAATCACGATTAGGGTTTGTGCGCTCAGAAAGGTAGGTGTGCCAAAGAATCGCGCAAATGCCTCAGCCTTTAGCGCAAAGGCGTCATTGCCAAATGTAGCTGCCAAGTGAGCATGAGCCTTATGGAAGCGCAAATGATCCACTGGCAATTCTTTCGGCGTACCGGGTTGGACTGCAGAATTCTCGGACGTGACGGGGTTCATGACAACTTCCTGATGTTCGGTTGAATACGAGAGGGCTCTCATGGCCCCTGCATTACTATAGGTGACCATTAGCAGCCACGATATGTTCGCCGAATATTGTCCCTGTACATGGCCTGAACACAGTCCAGTTTGACAGCATGCGGTTGATTAATAAGCCTTTCAGAGACTGAAAATCTCGGCAGTATCCAGAAGTGAAACGAAATAGAACCCGAAGAATTCATCGATGTAAAGGAAAGATGTCAACCCATGGACATCGATTTGGATGAATATTTGTGAGGGTTTAAATTAGGTCTTCGATGTCCATAGACAATACACATTTTTCACAGAAATGGATCACGTGGTGTTCATGGCAAATACGCGAATTTTGTGGCGACGAAAGCTAGCGTGATCAAGATGAGCCCGAAATCGCGGTTGTGGCCACGAGCCATTGAAGGCCCTCTGTAGGGATCTATAGGCAGTGGCCGTCGTTAGTGCCAGAGTGGAAGGGTTCAGATAGCTGCCGGAGGCTTCTAACCAGAACCAGTTCTCCATGAACGTCAGAAGCCTCGAATGCGATCATCGGAGGCAGGCTGCTTCTGGCCGAGTGCAGCCGGTCACTACCGGCAGCTCTCGACCCAAAGCTGCCGCTGGCGACCAGCAGAAATCGGAAAAAGCGGCCTGCCTCCGATGCCGCTATCGATCCTGAACGATCTGTCGGAGCACTGGTAACGATTAGCGAAAGCCTAAGCAACTCAAACGCTGCCCTCACGTTCGATCACCAGAATCCGCGCTTCTCCACGAGGATGCGCAACATGCTCACATCCAACCCCTGCGAAAAACACGTCGCCAACCACCAATGTCACGACGCGTTCGATGCCTGACTCGCGATAATGCATATCTACCGCGCCGTCTAGGACTGCGAATACCTCTTCACCATCATTGATATGCCACTTGTATGGCTGGTCGGTCCAGTGGAGGCGGACGGTGGTTCCGTCCATGTTAGCTATGTCGTCAGCACCCCAAGCGCGAGTGGCGGTGAAATCCTTGCTACGAATAACTCTCATTGATCGTGGTTCTCGAACATATAGTGAATTGGTAGCAATTTATCAGAGTCGTTGGCCGTCCACTACTGACCGAAAATAAGACCTGGACTGAACGCCCGCTTGTGGCCGATTCTGTTGAAAAAGTAGACCTTCAACTCGGCCTGCGGCAAAATATGGACATCAGCCGGCGGGAGGATTCGCAGCATGATGGGACAATTATCGAGTGGACAGGAACGGCTGTTTTACTCGTTCAACATTGAAGATCACATCCCACCAAATCACCTCCTGCGCAACATTGATCGGTGTCTCGATCTTAGCGACCTGCGCCATTACCTCGCCGATTTCTACAGCCCAATCGGGCGTCCTTCGATTGATCCTGAACTGATGATTCGTATGCTGGTTGTGGGCTATTGCTACGGCATTCGCTCGGAGCGGCGCTTGTGCGAAGAGACCCATTTGAACTTGGCGTATCGCTGGTTTTGTCGGTTGAGCCTTGAAGATGAGGTCCCCAATCACTCTACTTTTTCGAAGAATCGGCACGGCCGTTTTCGCGACAGCTCGCTTTTCCGATGGCTGTTCAACGAGGTGCTGCGTCGCTGCATGGACGCGGGTCTGGTCAAGGGAGAAGGTTTTGCTGTGGACGCCAGCGTCATCAAGGCGGATGCCAGTCGGCAAAGAGGCGTACCCGGCAACGAAGAGGTCAACTGGAGCGATCCGTCACTCAGTACCCGCGCCGTCCGTGAGTACCTGGAAGCGCTGGATGAAGAAGCTTTGGCTGAAGCACTGCCCAAGCGCCTGTCGCTGACCGATCCACTTGCACGTTGGACCGCAGCGCCAGGAGGTCCGGCGTTCTTTGCTTATTCGACGAACTACCTGATTGATGTAGAGCATGGCGTGATCATGGATGTGGAGCCGACACCAGCTCATCGCACCGCCGAGGTCGAGAGCACCAAGACCATGATTGAGCGGGTCGAAGAACAGTTCGATATCAAGCCGAATCGGCTCATCGGCGACACCGCTTATGGAACCGCACCGATGCTGGCCTGGATGGTCGACGAAAAAGATATCGAGCCACATGTGCCGGTTTGGGACAAAACCGAGCGCAAGAACGACAGCCTCTCGATCAGCGACTTTCAATGGAATGAAGAGGCGCAGGAATATCGTTGCCCCACCGGACACGCGTTGCGTAGCGAGTGGCGAGCCTTCAAGAACCAGCGCTCGCATGTCACGAAAGCCGACACCATCATCTTTCGATCCCGGCAAACCGACTGTGCTAAATGCTCAATGAAAGAGCGCTGCTGCCCGAGCACTTCGTTTAGAAAAATCGCACGCAGCGTCCATGAAGCGGCGCGCGATGTGGCGCGGCGCATCGCAAAGACACCTCAATACGTGTGCTCTCGCCACGAACGCAAGAAGGTCGAGATGTTGTTCGCTCACCTCAAACGAATCCTGAAACTGGATCGATTGCGACTACGCGGCATGACCGGTGCGAACGATGAATTCACGATGGCGGCAGCAGTACAGAATCTCCGGAAACTGGCCAAACTTACCTCTCAAGGGCCGCCAACGACGGGATAGGTGCGCCCGAAGTAAGCAAAAAACCTCAAATCAACCCACTAACCAAGCTGCAACGGCCAACGCAGAACCGAAAAGCCATTCAACGTGGCGAATAGGTTCTGAAGAGACAGCCAACCTCAACGTGTTCCAGTCTGAAATTTCGACTTTTTCAACAGAATCGGCCGATAGGAGCCACTCATCGCTGACCGCTTTCGCCCCGTTACTACCTCGCCAACGACCGCTTTGGGGAAAGGTAGTAGCGTTCTGGCCCCCCCCATTGAGCTCTGGAAGGCGCACGCACAGCTGCGAGGACGCCGAGCAAGACGCTATTCAACTGGTTTTGATTTCTATCAGTCCCAGTCGACCGGGTGGCTCGGACAAGACCATTTCGGTTGCGAGGTTCCTGACCTCGTTTTTGCTTTTTGCTTACCGTCCGGTTCAGTCCTTGATCTCGGGAAACATACATCCGCCATTGCGGACCAGCACCTTCACCTCTTCGCTGACCTGCGTGGGGCATTGATTTAAGCGAGTGACGAACTCCTCGAGGTCCCGTACGTACGACTTCGAATCGTGCTTCGCGCTCCAAAGGACGATGTTGAGCACGATGGGAATAAGGTCCAGGCCCTTCTCTGTCAGCGTGTAGAAATCCTTGCGCCTGTCGTCAGGGCTGGGGGCCTTCGAGAGAATTCCTTGTTCCTCAAGAAAGGCAAGGCGGGAAGCAAGGACATTGGTCGCGATCCCCTCTTCCGATTTCAGGAACTGGCCATACGTCTTCTTACCAACAAAAACGATGTCGCGAATGATCAAGAGCGACCACCGGTCGCCGAAAATCTCCACGCCATAGTTCACTGCGCAATGGGACCGAACGTCTTCTTTAGATGGTGTTTTCATGGCTAGATCTTAACATCGCTTGCATAGCGCAAGTAAATTTATGTGCATCGCTTTCTTTTTTGCAAGTGAGTCGGCCAGCATGGGCTTACGTTGAGCGTGGTCGCCGAATAGCAACGGCAGCCCATGAATGATCAGCCCCATATCTGTAAGGGAACTGCACATGAGCACTATCAGCATCATCGGCTCAGGTGGCATGGCCGCAGCGATCGGCGGCCTTGCCGCCAAGGCCGGACACACCGTCGAGGTTATGAGTCGTGACGCCGCCAAGGCGCGGGCACTGGCCAAGCAGGTCGGCGCCGGCGCGACGACAGGAACGTTCGGCGCCGCCCCAGTCGGGGATATCGTCATCTTGGCGGTTCGCGTCATCTGACCAGGCTGCGCGCACACCCTTCACTACCTCTCTTATCACACTGCTTAGAAGGCCCAATAACATGCACGTTTTTGTTACTGGCGGCACCGGTCACTCCGGTCCGTACATCATCTCTGACCTTATCGCCGCCGGCCATGAGGTTACTGCCCTGGCTCGGTCTGATAAGGCCGCGGCGCAGTTTGCTGCGCTCGGCGCCAAGGTACGTCGCGGCAATCTCGAAGATCTCGACGGGCTCAAAGAGGCGGCCGCAGCTTCGGACGGCGTCATCCACGTCGCGCACCGGCAGGACCTGGTTCCAACTGGCGGGATAAACGCCGTTGCGGCCGCAGAGCTTGCGATCATGCTCGCCTATGGCGAAGCGCTGGCTGGAAGCGGAAAGCCGTTGGTCGTGTCTGGAAGTGTCGGCTCGCTTGGTGGGAGGGTCTTGGCCGGGCGGCCACCGAAGAGGATCTGCCCCTACCCGGCGGCGATCCGTACAAGAATACCCTGCGGGTTCGAAACATCGTGGAAACCACGGTGATCGGTCTTGCCGAAAAGGGCATTCGGTCTTCAGTCGTGCGGATACCCGAGATTATGCACAGCTCCACCGATAACGCCGGCTTTCTTCCACTGCTGATCGGGCTGGCTAAGGAAAAGGGGATCGTCGGCTATCCTGGGGAAGGTACCAACCGCTGGGGAGCCGTACATGCTCGGGACATCGCCGCTGTGTTTCGCCTGGCGCTGGAGAAAGGCGCACCGGGCAGAAGCTGGCATGCAATCGCCGACGAGGCTGTCCCGTACCGCCAGATCGCCGAAGCCATTGCTAGCCGGTTGAATCTGCCGGCCGTGCCAATTCCAGCGGACGTGCTGATGCTGCCTGGCCACTTCGGGTTCTTGGCGAATCTGGTCACGCTGGACACCCCGACATCGAACACCATCACGCGCCGGCTTCTTGGCTGGGAACCGACTCAGCCCGGGCTCTTCGCCGATCTTGATAACGGTCACTACTTCCCGGCCGACTAATCAGCTCAACGCACCCCGCCGGCTCGCAGTGCACCCGGCGGCGGGTAACCCGTCCAGAAAAAACAGAAATACCTGATTTAGAAACGGAGACTGCACATGAGCACGATCAGCATCATTAGCTCGGGTGGCATGGCTGCGGCTATTTCCAGCCGTATCGCCAAGGCCGGACACACCGTCGAGGTGATCAGCCGCGACCCCGCCAACGCGCAAGCGCTTGCCAATAAGGTCGCATCCGGAACGATCACAGGGACTTACGGCGCCACTCCTGCGGGCGACATCGTCATTCTCGCCGTGCCTTACACCAGTGCGGTGGCGGTACTGGCCGACTTTGGTAAAGCACTCGACGGTAAGGTGATCGTCGATATCACCAACCCGGTCGCTCCCGATCTCTTGGGCCTCGCTACCCCCACGGCAGTTCCGGCGCGCAGGAGATCGCCAAGGGCGCCCCAGCCAGCTCGCATGTCGTCAAGGCGTTCAATACCCTCTTTGGCCACGTACTTGCCAAAGATGAAAGCCTGGATGCGTTCATCGCGGCGGACGACGCAGACGCCAAGGCGCGCGTCTCGGTTTTTCTCGAGAGTCTCGGGCTGCGTCCGTTAGATGTCGGCGGCCTGCAGATGGCCCAGACGCTCGAGTGGCTCGGTCTGATGATGATCGGATTGGCTAAAAATGGCGCCGGAACCTGGGACATCGCCATGAAAGTCGATATCGGCTGAGTCATCGAAACGACGTCCTCATCAACAGGCTTACAACGTGTCCGATTGAATCGGACACGTTTCTGAGTAAAGGAAATGGAGGAATTTCGATGAGCACACAAGAGAATCTCCAGACTGTGAAGCGTTTTTTTGTAGCCATGGGCCGCGTTCAGGCGCTCAACGATTTTGTAGTGTTTGGTGCAATGGTTTTAGGTTCTTTTGCGTCGGGTGGCCTGTTGAACCGGTATGGATGGAAAGTTATTTGTGGCCTGGCGTTTCTGCCTTTGGTTCTTGGCTTGGGCACACTGCTGATAGACAAGTACCGACTCAGATACGGCGCCCGATTATCGTCATCGCAGTGAGTTAATTTGAAAGAGGCGCATCTTCTTGCAAAAACTCACTCACGAAATCAATGAACGCTCTGACCTTGGCGGGCGGTAAGTGCCGTGAAGGATAGAGGGCATATAGAGAAAATTTCTCACCTGCCCAGCCTTGGAGTAATTCAACAAGCTGACCATCGACGATAAGGTCTTTCACTCCACTGGCCTTGATACGAGCAATGCCAACGCCGGCCAGGCACGCGCCTATCAAAGTGCCTGATTCGTTGACCAATAATCTGCTGGTGGTCTTAATCGGTACCGTCGTATTGCCCAATGTGTATTCCCACTCCATAGGCAACCCGGTCATGGTGCTTTTCATCTGAATACAGGAATGGTGAATCAGATCAGAGGGTGTTTTAGGAGACCCGTGTTTACTCAAGTAATCAGGCGAAGCGACAGTGACCGTACTGGTTTCCAGCAATTTGCGTGCGATCAAGGTAGACGACGGTGGTTGGCCGAAGCGGATCGCAATGTCGAATCCTTCGCCGACCAGATCACCCAACTGGTCGCGGACGAGGAGTTCAAGGGAAATCTCTGGGTACAGCGTCAAGAACCTGGCCAGGTGGGGCGCCATCATCCGGCGGGAAAAGTACGTGTCAACGTTAACCCTCAGTCGGCCCCGCACTGCTGTGGATGCGCCGGAGGTCAAGTTGACCGCATCACCTATCCCTGCCAACAACGGACTGATCTCTCCGTAGAGCATGCGTCCTTCGTCCGTTAGCGTCACTGACCGTGTCGTTCTATCGAACAGTCGAACGCCGATGCTTGTCTCCAGGCGTCCAACAGCGCGGCTGATGCCAGAGGGCGACATGCTCAATGCTTCAGCCGCCCGCGCGAAGCTGCCACTGTGGACGATAGCGGCCAAAACGCTGATGTTGGAAAGCAGGCGACCGTCAAAACTCATATCGTTATCCACTCGTGCGTAAAAGTCACTAAAGATGTGACTGATTGGGCATTCTGTCAATGATCGAGCGTCGCTACTCTGGCCCTGTATTCAAATTCAGGTCCTTATTCATGTCATACGATCTCACTCGCCGGAACATGCTCAAAGGTGCATCGGGTCTTCTCGTCGCTTCAGCCTTTGCGGGGTTACCCGAGGCCAAGGCATCAACCCATCCGACTTGGTCTACACCCAAGCCGGATGCTTCATTCACGTCCATCGACCAGGCCCTTGATGCAGCCGTTCGAAATGGCACAGAGGCTGGGGTGGTGGCGATCGGTGCGACGAAACGAGGTGTGGTTTACGAAAAAGCGTACGGCAGCGGTAATTTGGAGTCGGGAACGGCGATTTCATCACAATCGGTGTTCTGGTTGCTGTCGATGACTAAAGCAATCACTGCAACCGCGTGCATGCAATTGATTGAGCAAGGGAAAATGTCGCTTGACCAACCAGCAAGCGAAATTCTTCCGGAATTAGCTTCACCTCACGTGCTTGAAGGGTTTGATGCATCGGGACAGCCTCGATTGCGCGCGGCTGTTCGGCCCATCACCGTGCGACACCTCTTGACCCATACCTCTGGATTTACCTACAGCGTATGGAGCGAAGCGTTGGGCGAATATGAAAAAGTTACGGGTATGCCTGATATCGCCACGTCCAAAAATGGCGCCTTCACGGCGCCACTGGAGTTTGATCCGGGAGACCGCTGGGAATACGGCATCAGCCTGGATTGGGTTGGGAAACTGGTCGAGGCGGTGAGTGGCCAGTCATTGGAGATCTACTTCAAGGAAAACATTTTTTCACCACTGGGCATGACCGATACGGGCTTTCTTATCAGTAGCGCTCAAAAGCATCGGGTGCCCACTCTTCATATGCGCCAGCAGGATGGATCGTTGAAGACGGGCCCGTTCGAGATGCCCCAGCGTCCTGAGTTTTTCAGCGGAGGCGGCGGTTTGTTCAGCACACCTCGGGACTATTTGAAGTTTCTTCAAATGCATCTGCACGGTGGCGTGTTCAACGGTTCGACCCTTTTGAAACCAGAAACTGTCGCGACGATGTTCGTCAACCATATCGGCGACCTGAACGTGGTCGAGATGAAATCAGCACAACCTGCGTATTCAGAAAGCTTTAATCAATTTCCTGATGCCCCGCACAAATGGGGGCTGTCCTTTGACATCAACAGCCAACCGGGCCCCAACGGTCGAAGTGCGGGTAGCGGAAGTTGGGCCGGGTTGCCGAATTGTTATTTCTGGCTAGACCCGGTCAAGCAGGTGACCGGTGCGATATTTACCCAGACGCTGCCGTTTTATGACCCAGCAGTAGTAAAGCTTTATGGACAGTTCGAGCATGGGCTTTACGCTGGTTTGAATAAGGCTTGATGTACTCCTAACACCTAAAGGAAACACAACTATGTATGTCATCACAGGTATCACCGGAAAAGTCGGCGGCGCAGTGGCACGTGCGCTTCTCAATAATCGTCAAGCCGTTCGCGCGGTAGTAAGAGACCCGGCAAAGGGCGCGTATTGGGAAGCACTGGGTTGTGAGGTCGTCATTGCCAATATGGATGATGCGCCGGCACTTACCCGCGCATTTGAGGGCGCGAGTGGTGTTTTCATTCTTCCGCCCTCCGAGTTCGATCCTGCACCGGGATTTCCGGAGGCGCGTTCTGTCATTGATGCCGTGTCACAGGCAATCGACTCTGCCCGGCCAGATAAAGTGGTATGCATATCCACGATTGGCGCCCAAGCGACTCAAATCAATTTGCTAACCCAGCGTACATTAATGGAAAAGGCGCTGAGCATCCTCCCGGTGCCGGTCACATTCCTGCGTCCGGGCTGGTTCATGGACAATGCGGCGTTTGATATCGCATCCGTTCTTGAGCAGGACATGATCAATAGCTTTCTTCATCCGCTCGATAAACAGGTGCCGATGATCGCGTCGGCTGACGTCGGTGAAGTCGCTGCTGGATTGCTTCAAGAGCAATGGACGGGTACGCGAATAGTCGAACTGGAAGGCCAATGGATCTCGCCAAACGACATGGCGAAGGTCTTCGGTGAGATTCTGGGCAGAACTATTTCCGTTGAAGCAGTCCCGCGCGAAAGCTGGGAGCCGATGTTTCGTGCTCAGGGTGCCTTAAATCCGTTGCCCAGGATGCAAATGCTAGACGGTTTCAATGAAGGGTGGATTGAATTCGAGCGCAGCGCTGATGTTCGGATGAAAGGGAAAACCACGCTTGAAACGGTTCTTAAAGGTCTTCTTTTTCAGTCGAAATAAGCTCACGTGGCTTGCCTTTCATCGGGCACGGCGCGGCTAACGAATTGGGTAGAAGTCAGATGGATTTGGATTTTTCGTTGGTACTCTGCGCTGTGCTGACGGTGACCGGCATTGCGAAGATTCTTGAGTTCGCAGTCATTAGTAAAATGCCCAGTATTGAGGCGCTGGCCGTCATATCAGATGCGGCTAATAACGGGGTCGGCCGTGTGTTAAGTTGGGCAGTGTACGGTGTGCGATTTTTATTCAGTCTGTTTGCAGTCATCCTGGTGGTCTTCATTATCCGGTCGTTCATCGTGGAGCCGTTCAGGATTCCGTCTGACTCGATGCTGCCGACCTTGGAATCGGGCGACTTCATCCTGGTGAACAAGTTTGCTTATGGACTTCGCGTCCCTGTCATGGGAACAAAAATATTGAGTTATGGCATTCCTGAGCGGGGCGACGTCATTGTTTTCCGCTACCCACAGGATCCCCGTACACACTATATAAAACGCATCGTGGGTCTGCCGGGTGACACCGTCGCGTATAGGGATAACCAGCTTTTTGTAAATGGCGTAAAGAATGCCGTCGACTTGGTGCCTGGCCGGCTGGACACGCCAGCGGGTCTATCCGCCAACAGATACAGTGAAACGTTGGCTATTCACACCCATGATATTTACGTCAATCCAAGAGGCGACCATAACTTTTATCCAATCTGGAAATTTCCTCATATAGAAAACTGCGTTTATGGGGCATCAGAGGTCAGCTGTCAGGTTCCCGCAGGCTACTACTTCGGAATGGGTGATAACCGCGACAATAGCGCCGATAGCCGCTATTGGGGATTTGTGCCGGAAGCTAATATCGAAGGCAACGCTTTTGCAGTCTGGCTGAACTTACGGAAACTTGAAAAAATTGGTCTTATTGATTAATTCGCTACGGTCTTCATCACTAAATTATATAGATTAAAGGTGATTTGATGAAAAGCTTGATCTCTAAAAGTTTGACTATTCCCCGTTTAGGTTTTGGTACGTTCCGTATGCCCGGTGACGGCTGCCAAGCGGTAGTCGAAAGTGCTATCGAAGTCGGTTATCGGCATATTGATACTGCGGCTATGTACGACAATGAGGCGTCGGTAGGTCGTGCACTAGCCGCATCAGGTATAGCGCGCAGCGAACTGTTTGTTACGACAAAAGTGTGGCACGACCAGCTCGAGCCAACCGCTTTGTTGAAATCGTTCGATACGAGCCTGTCAAAGCTTGGGTTGGAATACGTCGATCTTTACATGGTTCATTGGCCTTCGGCATCCATGGACATGGCTGCCCTGATGAAGACACTTGGTTCTTTGCGTGATAGCGGACGAATTCGGGAACTGGGGGTTTGTAATTTCAATATGCCGATGCTTCGTACAGCGATCGATGAGTTGGGTGCATCCGTTGCAGCGGTTCAGGTCGAATACCATCCATTCCTTGATCAGACTCGTCTTTTAACCTTCCTCAGGGAGAGAAATATTCCATTGGTCGCGTACGCGCCTCTGGCTCAGGGTAGAGCAGCGAGTGATCCGACGTTGATGCAAATAGGCGCTAAGCATGACGTCTCGGCAGCTCAGGTCGCCATCGCGTGGCTACTTGATCAAGACGGTGTGATCGCAATTCCGAAAGCGCAGCGCGCCGAAAGTCAAAAAGCGAACTTGGAAGCCCTTGCGGTGAAACTGGACGATGAGGATCGGCAGGCGATCGCATCTCTCGCTAAAGATCAGCGCTTTGTCCAGCCTCCGTTTGCGCCTGATTGGGATGCAAAGTGATCTGGTAACTAATCGATTAGGAAAGTTATTCAGACGTTTCAATAAATGTCTCTGAATCGATTGCAGCCCCTCATGCAAGGCTGCAATCGACCGAATCTGTGCGTTGTGGAGAGCGTCGTTTTACCCAGAGGAAATTACAATGAAACTGGATGGTTGCATTGCATTGGTCACAGGCGCTAACCGCGGCTTGGGCCGTGAGATTACCGAAGCGCTCCTTCGCGCCGGTGCGCAGAAAGTCTATGCCGTTGCCCGCAATGGCGGCGGTGCAATTGCCAATATGCTATCGGTCGTAAGTTGGTATGCGTATCCATTCAACGCCACCTATTGCGCTTCCAAGCACGCGGCACTGGCACTTGCCGATGGCATGCGTATACAGTTACGTAGCAAGGGTACAGTCGTCACCGGTGTATACGCCGGGTTTATTGATACTGATATGGCTGCTGAGGTCAGCGCTGAGAAAGTAGCCCCAAGCGAAGTCGCAAACAGGCTTTTGGAGGGCATTGAGGATGGTGCCGCCCACGTGTGTGCCGACGAATATTCAAAAGCATTGTTTGCAACCCTGTTTGCGAATCCCGCGAGCGTAGAGCGTGAAATGCAGATAGCGTGGGACAGCGACAACGCTTGGTCTAATTAATTAATCAACCTTGCAGACGGCAGGCAAACCCATTGCGTTGTTTCACGTCCTTTGGGTACGTAGGTCCGGAACGTCACGTTGGTGAGCAACTGTCTCTGTTTCACGGATTAATGCCTGCGCAATTTTTTGGACCTCGAAAGGCTCAAGCAAGCCTGGCAATTTAACGTAGCCAAGGGTCTTGAGAAATTACCGCTGCACGGCGATGCATTTGATCTCTACGAGGAGGCCCGGATGAGCCAACTCACTGACGCCTATGCATGTCCATGCACAAGTGCTTCTAGGAAAGACTTCATCCTTCACGCGTCTGAAGACGGGCATGTGGCGGTGCATATCCACGTGATAAGTCGTCATCCCGACGACATCTTCAAATTCGCAGCCCCCGGCTGCCAAAAGACAAGCCGAAGATTGTCCCACGCCGCCAAAAACTGCTGCTCAGGGTCTTCGATAACTAATAATTCCGGCGTCCGGCCTACTTGACCAGCGCAGTAGACAGTTTTTCCTACCTTTACAGCTGGCGCGTAACCAGCACGATCGCAAAGCATTCTCATACTGTCTGGAACGATGGTTTGACGGTCAGTCATGGTCTTAGAGTCCAAAATTTAAACGGACACGAAGCTATCCCGGATGCGCTGATCAGACCTTGGCCCAGGCAGTCCACCCAAACGTAAGCTCCTAAACAAAGAATGTGAGATTCGGCGCCAACGTGCGCAGTATTCATGAATTCTTGCTCCGTGAGTGGATCTGGATTATCCGGTCTGCACGCGCGGGATACGCTCCGTTTATTGCTTCGTCGCGTTGACCGGGCACCGTCAACCTCTGTGCGCAGTCCTCTAACTCCGGTTCGGCGTACGTCGATTACTCCATCAAAACAGACGTCCCACCTGCTGCTACGCTCTCAACGCAGACTTGCATAACGTGGGGCAGCCGTGGCACTGCATCATTGGGTTATGTTTTTCTCACCTACCTTGCGACTACCCTGTCGCCGGGACCGAACATTATGCTCAGCGTTGGCAACACCCTGCGTTACGGGGCTGCCGCGATGGCGGCGACGCTTGCTGGCAACCTGACAGCGCAAATGCTGCTCACCAGCGCGGTGACACTGGGGGTGGGAGCAATATTGACGACGGTGCCGATGCCCTTTATGGCGATCAAGGTATTAGGAGCCGGGGCGCTTATTTACCTGGGCGTGCGCCAATTGTTTGCGCCAGTGGCAGCAGCCGAGGCCATCGGCCAACTTCCGGCAAACGGCCCCACCTCGAAATGGAGAATTGCGAGCCAGGCTTTTTTAGTCTCAGGGAGTAATCCAAATACGCTGATGTTTCTTTGTGTGTTCCTGCCGCAATTCATCGAAAAAGGGCAGGCTATGACTCGTCCTTTTCTGATCATGATCGTTACCATGGCAAGTACGGTAACAGTGGTGCATTCGCTTTATTGCACAGCCGCGCATTACTTCAGTAAACGCCTGCGCGCGGCCCGCTGGGCTGGACGGATCAAGCGCATTTGCGGCGTTATTTTTATCGGTGTAAGCGTGCATCTGTTGGACGCACGAATACTTTGACGGCATCAAGCTGGCAGACCCGACAGCGTTCCGGTGCTGTGCATATAGATATCTCGCAATACATTAGTTAGCCCTTTGCCCATTCAAACTACGATGGCTTCTCGCGAATAGCGTGCAGGTGCCAGCCCCGTGTAGCGGCTAAACGCAACGCTGAAAGCACTCGCTGAACTGTATCCGACACGCTGGGCTATCTCGTTGATACTGCCGTCTTTACGACGCAACAGGTTTTTCGCCAACGCCATACGCCACCCGAGCAGGTAAGCCATGGGAGCCATGCCCAACGCTTGGGTGAAGCGTTCGAAAAAAGTCGAGCGAGAAAGGGCTGCTTCCTTGGCAAGTTGCACCACCGTCCAGGGCCGGTTTGGATATTCGTGCATTTGACGTATTGCCACGGCCAGGCGCTCGTCGCCGAGGCCACGCAGCAGGCCGGGCGATGTGCCTACGTTCGCGGTTGAGCGCAGGGCTTCGATAAACATCACCTCCAACAGATGTGCCAGGATCACGTCTCGTGCCGGTCGTTGTGCGCGCGCCTCATCGGTCACCAGCTCAACCAGCATTGCCAGTCGGCGCTCACTGCGTATGTGCACCAGTTGCGGTAGAAGTGACACCAGCAGCGCAGCATCCGGTGAACCAAATGCACAGTGGCCTATCAGCAATTGAACATCGGCCGGAGAGTCCGGCGTACCGACACGAATGTCCCGTGGGCGCACTTCAACAGGCACGGTATCGGCGTCTTCGTCAGTCATCGGTTCCAGACTCGTCATGCTGAAATCGTAGGCGGCCGGGATCAGCACAAAGTCATTGGTCTGCAAGGTTATCGGCGACTGTCCTGACACTGACAGCCGGCATCCGCCCGCGAGAATCGCACAGTAAAAGGGTTGGCCAGTGTCTGTGCGGCGCACGCGCCAGGCACCCGCGCCGCTGACGACCTTGGACATGGTGGCGCTTGGTTGCAACAGGGTGACCACCTCGGCGAGCGGATCTAGCATCTCGGACTCCTGCGAAAGATAGGCGGACTGCTGATTATTTAAAATCCGGGTACGACAGCCTATCTTTATAGTTCCTCCAATGACCAATGGATACAACCCATGCAAACTGTGCTGATTACTGGATGCTCTTCAGGCTTTGGTCTGTCCACCGCCCGATATTTTCTTGAGCGAAACTGGAAGGTCATCGCGACAATGCGCACTCCAGACGCGAGCGTCTTTGCGCCATCCGAGCATCTGCGCGTGCTTGCTCTGGACGTGACCGATCCGAACAGTATTCAACAGGCGATAGAGGCCGCAGGGCCAATCGATGTATTGGTCAATAACGCCGGTATCGGTTTTTTGGGCGCCCTCGAAGGCAGCTCGATGCAAGCGATCCGTGACATCTTTGAAACCAACACCTTTGGAACCATGGCGGTGACTCAAGCGGAGCTCCCGCAGTTTCGCCAACGCAAAACTGGAGTTGTTATCAACGTCACCTCAACCGTAACGGTGAAATCATTGCCGTTGCTAAGCGTGTATACCGCAAGCAAAGCTGCGGTAAATGCGTTCACCGAGTCACTGGCGTTGGAGCTTGAGCCGTTCAATATTCGGGTGCGTCTGGTGCTGCCGGGCCGTGCTCCTGACACCGACTTCGGTAAAAATGCCCAGGCTCGTATGCAAGGCACTATTCCAGAGGCCTACAACGATCTGGCGCAGCAGGTTTTTGCTGAATGGTCGCAATCTACCTTGGTCACTGAAGCTCAGGACGTGGCCGAGGCGGTATGGCGTGCGGCGAACGACCCAACCTCGCCAATGCGAATGGCTGCCGGGGCAGACGCGATTGTGTGGATGCGGGAGCAGACTTCACACGCATGAAAGATTGATAATTAACGCCGGTCAAATCTCCGGTGCGCCGTTCAGCACCGCCTGTAAATCAACCTGTGCCTGGTAGGCTCTTCGTGAGGACTCTATGCTCTGGCGATGCCGCTCAGCCCATAACCATACGCCGCAAAATGCCTCACCCAGGCTCATGCCCATTTCAGTCAGTCGGTATTCAACCTTGGGTGGCACTTGCGGGTAGACCGTTCGCACGAGCAGCCCATCGGCTTCCATCTGGCGCACGGTTTTGGTCAGCATTTTCTGGCTGACATCCCCGACCTTTGCTGCAAGTTGCGTGAACCGCAGGCAACCGTGTTCGGCGAGGGCCTCGATCACTAACATTGTCCATTTGTCAGCAATGCGACCGATGATTTCCCGCACCAGTGTTTCCAGTTCCGGGTCCCTCGCATCACTGCCATGGGGCCATTGCGGGGGGCGATTAACGGGTTGCAATGGATCATTCATCGGCTATGGTTTCCAGCAGGTAAGTACGGCACTTTTTGGCGCCTACTTCCCGACAGCGCCTGTTGACTCTATGGTAGATCGAATCGCCCCATACGGGGCGCAACATCTTTGCGACATGACTGGAGACAGCTATGCAAACTACAGGTAATACCCTTTTGGTCACCGGTGGCGGCAGCGGAATTGGTCGTGCGCTGGCTGAAGCTTTTCTGGCCTTGGGCAATGAAGTGATCATTGCCGGGCGCCGTGAGTCAGTACTCAAGCAAGTTGTTCAGGCTAATCCGGGCCTGCACTACGCAGTGCTCGACACCACCGACTCTGCCGATACCCAGCGAGTCGCTGAGCAACTGATTGCCAGCTATCCGAAGCTGAACGCGGTGATTCACTGCGCAGGCATCATGCGCGGTGAATCCCTGCGCGCTGGCGCTACCGAGCTTGAGGCCACGGTCGCCACTAATCTGTTGGGGCCGATTCGTCTGGACGGGCTGCTGTTGCCGCACTTTCTCAAGCAGCCCCACGCGGCAATTGTCACCGTGTCGTCAGGCCTAGCCTTCGTGCCACTGGCGCTTACACCCAGCTATTGTGCGACCAAGGCGGCGGTGCATTCCTACACCCAGTCGCTGCGTTACCAGCTTAAGGACACGGCAGTAAACGTTCACGAACTGGTGCCGCCCTATGTGCAGACCGAATTGATGGGCGATCGTCAGGCAAACGATCCCCATGCCATGCCGCTGAAGGATTTTATCGATGAAGTCATGGGGATATTCCAGCATTCGCCCGATGCCGATGAGATTCTGGTGGAGCGGGTCAAACCATTGCGCTTTGCTGAGGTGAATGGTGGCTATGAGCAGTTCTTCAAGAACTTCAACGACCAGATGGCGGCGGCGCGGGCGGGGGAGTAGGGGCGTGGCTATTTGATCAAGAGTTGATTGCTCTCAGGCCCGCAAGAGCGGGCCTAGGCATAGGTCTAAAGCGAACAGATCCAGTTTGATCTCGTCTCACCTTGAGCGCTTTAAAGCACTTTTTGCCAGAATATCGCCTTGCCCATCTCCGGGTCCAGTTCATACCCTGCGAAACCTAGCTTGCGATAAGCCGCCTGGGCCGTGGCGTTGCCTTCCAACACTTCTAGGGTCAGTTTGCAGCACCCACGCTGGCGTGTGCTTCAGTCAGGATGCAATGGCTTGGACGCCTGCATAATGTGCGCGTATTCGTAAATGTATTGCCGACCGGCATGGCTGGTCACGCGAAGCTCCTCAATCAGCAGGCGCTCTTTTTTGCTCAGGTATAACAACCCAGGATGATCATTGGACTTGAGGCGATCACGTTCATGGGCGTCTGGAAAACTAACGACGTTCGACATGAAAAATCTCCTTTTAATGAGTCCATGCACCTGGAGATATCAGTTAGAGATATCCGTCCAGGGACACTGATGGCGATGCTGCGTCACCTTACCCAGAATAAGTTGAGGTGATCAACCCTCCAAACGAATAGATTACTGTACTTCTTTCACTTCAAACGATTGTCGCTCGTGGTTGATAACTATTTCCACAATATCGCCTTGTGCCCTGCCGATAAGGTTTTTCCCCAACGGAGCATGGGGGGTGATAACGGTAATTGATTTATTGCCCTGCTGTATTTTCAGACCGGCGGCGCCAGGCCCGATGAACAGCTGCTGCTGGCCGCCCCTGTTGGCTTCTAGGTTTACCAAATCTCCGATCTGAATCCCGCGCAGCCTATCGAACGGCCGCAGCTTGAGGTTTTGAAGCGCTCCCAATGAGTGACGGATTTCTTCAACGCGCCGGGCTTGGCCAGTTGCCAAATACGACGCCTCTAGACCCAGAGTGTCGTATTTATTCTCGGCGATGTTTTCTTCATGGGTTGCCGTCTCGTAGGCGGTCTGTGCCGCCCGTTGAAGCACATCCAGATCGATCTTGAGCTTGGCAATGATCAATTGCAGGACAGTGTATTTATCGTAAGACTCAGGCATCGGGGCTCAACCACAAAACAGATTGACGTTGGCGCGGGTTTTTTCGCTGGGAGCAGTCTGGTCCTGCTGCTGCCAGAACTGGCATTTCGGGCCGCTAATGCGTTTTTCCCTGGCTGTTTTGACTTGGTCATCGTCTTGCCGCGCCTGGGTGTCCTGTAGGTTCTGTTTGTACTTCTCGAACATCGAGTTGTTTGACTCCAGCTCTGGCGCCTGCTCGGGTTCGGAGGTCGACTCGTACGCTGCCGACCCTTTGTGTGGAATGTGGAGCTTAATCTGGTTGACGGCAGCGCTCACGGCGGTGACCTTGCCGCCGATCAATGAGTCGTAAGCGAACATACCAGTCGCCGCTACAGCGACACACCCGAGCCAAACGCCCAGCGCGATGCACAAAATCAGTTTCAACGGATGAGTAAGCATTGCGAGTTCCTGGCGTGGACAGTCGATGCCAACGATTGTCGCACGGCGTTTACCCGAAGCTGGAGCTTGCAGACCGTTATGGCAGACAATCATAGTCTTTAGTGGTTAGAGAGCTGGGCATGAGAGCCTCCTGGGATATTTTCTGTAGCGTTGTGGATAACTACGGCGACATCGGCGTGACATGGCGCTTGGCTCGGCAATTGGCGGCTGAGCACGGTTTCGCGGTTCGGCTGTGGGTGGACGATCTGCAACCCTTTACCCGTCTGTGTCCCGGAGCGGATACAGCGGCGGCTCAACAATGGCAGGATGGGGTGAGCATCTGTCACTGGAGTAAAGATTGGCAGCCGACCGAAGTAGCGGACGTGGTGATTGAAGCCTTTGCCTGCCGTCTGCCGCCGGCTTACTTCGACGCGATGCCTCAGCGCTCGCGACCACCGCTGTGGTTGAATCTGGAATATTTGAGCGCCGAGGAATGGGTCTCCGGTTGCCATGCATTGCCGTCGCCGCAACCCAATGGCTTGCGTAAGATTTTCTTCTTTCCCGGTTTTCGATCAGACACCGGGGGCTTATTGCGAGAGGCGGGCCTGCTAGACCGGCGGGACGCGTTCCAGCTCGATGCAGCGGCGCGGTACGGTTTTCTGCAAGGACTGGGGGTAGAACCCGTAAGCAATGCGCGGCTGATTTCGCTGTTCGCGTACGAGAACTCAGGGTTGGCTAGTTGGTTGGACGCATTGGCTACAGATATTCGACCAACTTGCCTGTTGGTGCCAGAGGGGCGGATTGTGGGTGATATAGGACGGTGGCTCGACGTTGATGGCCTCCGCGCGGGGGCACGGGCACAGCGCGGCGCCCTAACGGTGCAGATTTTACCTTTCGTTGGACAAGACGATTACGATCGCTTGCTATGGAGCTGCGATTTCAATGCCGTGCGCGGTGAAGACTCATTCGTCCGTGCGCAGTGGGCTGGTCGACCGTTGCTTTGGCACATCTATGAACAGGACGATGACGCGCATTGGGTCAAGCTTGATGCTTTTCTTGAGCTTTACCTGAAAGGGCTGTCGCCAAGCGCGAGCCAGGCGTTAAAGAGTGTGTGGCAGGCGTGGAACAGTGCTAATGAAATGGGGCCGCACTGGTCTGAACTGCTACTACACTGGCCTGAGGTTACTGAACACGCAGAGCACTGGTGTCTGGAACAGGCTTCCCAGGCCGATCTAACTGCGGCGCTAGTACAGTTTTATGTAAATTGGCTATGATACGCGGCCTAGATTTTTGTAAATCCATCCAAATTCGGATATTCGTAATGAAAACTGGTAAAGAACTCAAGCCCGGCACAGTGATTAAGCTCGAAAATGACCCTTGGTTGGTTCAGAAAGCTGAATTCACCAAGTCTGGTCGTAACAGCGCAATCATGAAGACCAAGTTGAAGAACCTGTTGACCGGTTACAAGACCGAAATCGTATACAGCGCCGACGACAAACTGGAAGACGTGATCCTGGACCGTAAGGAAGCGTCTCTGTCATTCATCAGCGGTGACACCTACACGTTCATGGACACCACTGATTACACTATGTACGAGCTGAACGCTGAAGACCTGGAAGCCGTTCTTCCGTTCATCGAAGAAGGCATGACTGACGTCTGCGAAGCCATTTTCTTTGAAGATCGCCTGGTGTCGGTTGAGTTGCCAACTACGATCATCCGAGAAGTTGACTACACCGAAGGTTCAGCTCGTGGCGACACGTCGGGCAAAGTAATGAAGCCAGCCAAGCTGAAAAACGGCACTGAGCTGAGCGTTGCTGACTTCGTGAACATCGGTGACAGGATCGAAATTGATACCCGTGACGGCGGTTCGTACAAAGGTCGCGCTAAATAAGCGCAGTCTTTTACCGTAGCAAGCAAAAAACCCGACCTTAGCGTCGGGTTTTTTTATTTGCTCTTCATGCCGTTCTGCATGCAAACCAAAGCGTTAAACGGTTACGTGCAGCCTTACGTCAACGTTGCCACGTGTGGCGTTTGAGTAAGGGCAAACCAGATGCGCAGCATCAACCAGTGTTTGTGCAGCGGATTGTTCAAGGCCGGGCAGGCTGATGTGTAGATCGATGTCCAGACCGAAACCGCCGGGGATCTGACCTATGCCAACATGGGCAGTGATCGAAGCGTCTGCCGGGATTGAAGCTTTGGATTGGCCGGCGACGAATTTCAACGCGCCGATAAAGCACGCAGAGTAACCGGCAGCAAACAGCTGCTCGGGGTTGGTCGCTGCGCCACCAGCACCGCCCAGTTCTTTCGGGGTGGCGAGTTTGACGTCGAGGATGTTGTCGCTGGAAACGGCACGGCCATCACGGCCACCGGTAGCGGTTGCAACTGCGGTGTAGAGAGTTTCCATGGTTAAAGCCTCATATCAACGATTATATTTTTGCGCTAAATAATTGCGCGCTAACTAAGCCCGAGTAAATGTATCGCGCAAATATTTAGCGCGCAATATAAATTTTAAGAAAAGCGTTCGTGGACAATATTCGGTAAGGCTTGAGGGGAGATATTAGCGCTGGGAACGTGGATTTTTAAGGCGTTGCGTTGGGGGTGACCGTTGGTCGGAGGTTGCTGGCTGGGGCTACCGAAGGTTGCTTTGAGACCAGCCAGCTAATCGCAGCCTTCGGCAGCTTTTACGAGGTTCGTTCGCTAATACTGCCGTGCAGATGCCCGCGCAGCGCGATAAGGTCGGTTTGCATCAGTTTCAGTTCCGCTATCGTCTTACCGGACGCACCGAGGATGCAGGAAGGAATGTTTTTGGCTTTCTCGCTCAGTTCACGGCCCTGCTTGGTCAAGTGCAGCAGCACAACGCGTTCATCTTCCTTGCTCCGGGTTCGGCTCAGCAGCCCTTCTACTTCCAAGCGTTTTAGTAGCGGCGTCAGTGAACCAGGGTCGGTCAATAGCCGAGAGCTGACGTCGCCTACGGTCATGCCGTCGTGTTCCC
The DNA here is from genome assembly GCF_035019745.1 of Pseudomonas sp. 10S5. Taxonomy (NCBI): domain Bacteria; kingdom Pseudomonadati; phylum Pseudomonadota; class Gammaproteobacteria; order Pseudomonadales; family Pseudomonadaceae; genus Pseudomonas; species Pseudomonas sp. 10S5. Next base: position 17,763 of record NZ_JASJVL010000026.1, on the reverse strand, counting down.
ATAACACCATCATCGCCAAGTACTGCGGATACGTCAGCCCCAACGCCTGTAGCAGTGGCTTGTAAACCTTAGTCATCATTAAGGAGGTCGAGTACAGGGCGAAGCACAATTGACTGTCGAGCAGCAGTTGATCGTAGGCCCCTGCATCGGTAGTTGAGTGGTCGTCAGTGCTCATTTGAAATCCTCTGTATCAGTTGTACTTTAATTTAGTACCACATTGTTTAATGCGCTAGATAAATTATCGGCTGCCAGACCCAGTTCCGCAGTCGTTCATGTGTTGTGAAAGCGGTGTTCAGCAAATGCGAAGCGTTTAATGCCTGCTTTGCATTTCCTGTCTGAGACGCACTGCGTAGCATGCGCGTATCAGTTCGTTGGGGTGTGGGCGTGATCGAAATCGTGATGTTTGTGTTGTTCGGCGCAGCGATGGGGACGTTAGGTGGGTTGTTTGGCATCGGCGGCGGCTTGGTGGCCATCCCCGTGCTTGGGGTGTTGTTCGGCCTTGATCAGCAATTGGCTCAAGGCACCGCGTTGCTCATGGTGTTGCCCAACGTACTGTTGGCATTATGGCGCTATAACCAGCGCAACCGGATTTCCCTTCGTAATGCACTGATGCTGATTATTCCAAGCTTTTGCCTGGCTTGGATTACTTCGTTGTGGGCGGTACGGCTAGACCCTCACACAATGCGCCTAGCCTTTGTGGGCTTTTTGATCGTGCTGACGGTGTTCAACCTGATCCAGATGTTTTGGCATAACGGTACTGCCAGCACTGAGCTGCGTCACGCAAAATGGCTGTGGGTGTTGGGCACAGGTTCAGGGGTAACCGGCGGTTTGTTTGGCGTTGGAGGCGGAGTCATTGCAACGCCGATACTGACCGGGGTTTTTGGCGCGACCCAAGTCGTTGCTCAAGGGTTGGCGCTGGCATTGGCGACTCCCAGCACCACGATCACCTTAGTCACCTACGCAGTGCACGGACACGTCAATTGGCAAATGGGCATCCCCTTGGCCATTGGCGGTCTGGCTAGCATCAGTTGGGGTGTAAAGCTTGCGCACACGCTGCCGGAAAGACTGCTGAGGACGTTGTTCTGCGGTTTTCTGGTTATCTGTGCGGTGGTGCTTGGGTTTAAAGTTTGAAGCTTTAGCAGATTTATTTCTACAACCGGGAGGCCTGAATGTCCGCAGAACTTTCGCTTAAAGGCGCACGTCGTCTGGCGCTTGCAGCTCAAGGGTTCACTGGGCGCCAGCCGCCAGCGTTGATTAAGGCGGCCCACGTCAATCGGTTGATAGACCGCCTTGGCATTTTGCAGATTGATTCAGTTAACGCCTTGGTGCGTTCGCATTACTTGCCGCTGTTTTCTCGCCTGGGCATCTATGCTCAGCCACTGTTGGACCGGGCAGCTTGGGGTCTGGGTCGTCAGCGCAAGTTGTTCGAGTATTGGGGGCATGAAGCGTCGTTACTGCCGTTCAGCTTGTACCCCCTATTGCGATGGCGCATGCGCCGGGCGTCGCAAGGTGTCGGTATCTATCAGGGCTTGGCGAAATTTGGTCATGAGCAGCAAGCGACCATTGTTCGAGTGTTGCAGTCGGTTCGCGAGCAGGGGGCGCTGGGTGCGGGCAGTCTGAGTACCCGCCAGGAGCGGGCGGGGCCTTGGTGGGATTGGAGCGCGGAGAAGCAGGCGCTGGAATGGCTGTTTGCCGCTGGGGAGGTGACGGTATCCGGTCGTCGCGGATTCGAGCGTCTATACGACCTGCCTGAACGCGTGTTACCTGCCGTCATTCTTGATCACCCAGAGTTGAGTGAAGCTCAAGCGCAACGCGGATTGTTATTGCACGCGGCGACAGCATTGGGTGTGGGCACCGATAAGGATTTGCGCGACTATTTTCGACTATCTCCAGCGCAAAGCGGTTCGGGTTTGGCAGAACTGGTTGAGGCTGGTTCGTTGCAGGTGGTTCAAGTCGAAAGTTGGCGTGTGCCCGCCTATTGCCTTCCTGAGCCTAAGCTGCCGCGCAAGGTTTCGGCCAGCGCTTTACTTTCGCCCTTCGATTCGCTGATTTGGGAGCGAAGTCGCACTGAACGGCTGTTCGACTTTCGCTACCGTCTGGAGATCTATACCCCGCAAGACAAGCGCGTGTACGGCTACTACGTGCTGCCGTTTTTGCACAATGAACGAATCGCCGCCCGTATCGATTTGCGGGCCGAGCGTGCCTTGGGACGATTGGCGGTGCATGCAGTGCACGAAGAAGATAAGGGTCTGAACGAGGAGGGGATGCAGGCCTTGGCTCGAAACCTGCGGCAGATGGCTGACTGGCTGGGTCTGGCTCACGTGCAGATTAACTGCCAGCGCGCCAGTGCAGCGCGCTTGCGGGCGGCTTTTTTACGGTTGGACTAAACACAGCGCGCCTCTCTTCCCGATATGAATTTCATACCAGGTTGTGATCCGCGATTCCCTGCAGAGCCGCACTATTCGGAAAGGGCTTAACGCGGTCTAACCTGCTTCAACGTCTCGGCGATTAAAAACGCCAGTTCCAATGACTGATCGGCGTTCATCCGTGGGTCGCAGTGGGTGTGATAACGATCCGACAATCCGTCTTCGGTGATCGGCCGCGCGCCACCAATGCATTCAGTGACGTTTTGCCCGGTCATTTCAATATGAATGCCACCGGCGTAGGTGCCCTCAGCCTGATGCACCTGGAAGAACTGTTTAACCTCATTGAGAATTTGAGCGAAGTCACGGGTTTTGTAGCCACTGCTGGCCTTGATCGTGTTGCCGTGCATCGGATCGCTACTCCACAGCACTTTGCGGCCCTCGCGCTCCACGGCGCGAATCAATTGCGGCAAGTGATCGCCTACCTTGTTAGCGCCCATGCGCGCAATAAGGTTCAGGCGGCCAGGGTCGTTGCTCGGATTAAGCGTGTCGATCAGGCGAATCAGGTCTTCGGGGTCCATGGTTGGGCCGACTTTAACCCCGATAGGGTTGTTCACGCCGCGCAAAAATTCGACATGAGCCCCGTCCAGTTGCCGCGTGCGGTCGCCGATCCAAAGCATGTGCGCCGAGCAGTCGTAGTAATCGTTGGTCAAGCTGTCGCGGCGCACGAAAGCTTGTTCGAAGTTCAATAACAACGCTTCGTGGGCGGTGAAAAAACTGGTTTCGCGCAATTGCGGTGAGGTATCCAGTCCGCACGCGCGCATGAAGGCCAAGGTTTCATCAATGCGCCCGGCCAACTGGCTGTATTTTTCTGCCAGCGCTGAGTTAGCGATGAAGTCCAGGTTCCACTGATGCACCTGATGCAGATCAGCGAAGCCGCCTTGAGCGAATGCGCGCAGCAGGTTCAAGGTAGCGGTCGACTGGTGATAAGCCTGCAACAGGCGATCGGGGTCCGGCACTCGACTTTTTTCATCGAAACCAATGCCGTTGACGATGTCGCCACGATAGGCCGGAAGCGACACGCCGCCGATAGTCTCGTCGTTGGCCGAGCGCGGCTTGGCAAATTGACCCGCCATGCGCCCGACCTTGACCACCGGGCAACCCGCCGCAAAGGTCATGACGATTGCCATCTGCAGCAACACTTTGAACGTATCGCGAATCTTCGCCGCCGAGAATTCGACAAAGCTTTCCGCGCAATCGCCGCCTTGCAGCAAAAACGCTCGACCCTGGGTGACCTCGGAAAACTGCCGACGCAACTCCCGTGCTTCTCCGGCGAACACTAGGGGCGGGTAACCCGCCAATGTTTGTTCGACCCGCAACAAATGCGCGGCGTCCGGGTACTGAGGTTGTTGTTGAACAGGCAGTGCCCGCCAGCTGTCGGGGCTCCAGGGTTGGCTCATGATTGAAAATCCAGGTCAATGCAGTCGGACCGCCATCTTAACAGTCCCTGTGTGAGCAGGCTTGCTTGCCAATGGCAGCACAGACGACAATCCGCGCTTCCCGCTTGCCACCATGCCATTAGGAGAAGCAATGACTGAGGAGCGCGTCGAGCGTTTACTGGCTGAAGTACACGATGCTTTCGGCATGATTCGTGTGTTGGAAGTGGACGAGTATCGGTTCCTGGAGTTCGGCGATGCCATCGAGCAAAGCTGTACGTTCACTGCCGACCCAAGCTGGCTGGAATACGACTATACCCGCGCTATGTTTATTGCCGCACTGTGCCACGATGCACCAGAAAGCGCTTTGTTTCTGGGGCTCGGCGCCGGGACACTGACGCAAGCTTGCCTCAAATTCCTGCCCCTTGAGGACGTCGAAGCCATCGAGCTACGGCCTGATGTTCCGCGTCTGGCCATCGAGTTTCTAGGTCTGGACGATGATCCTCGGCTGTACATTCGTATCGGCGATGCGCTGGAGTTGCTTGACAGCGCTGAGTCCGCCGATCTGATCTTCGTCGACTTGTATACCGATGTCGGCCCGGGTGTCGGGCACCTGGCCTGGAAGTTTCTGGAAAACTGTCAGAAACATCTGAATCCGGGCGGCTGGCTGGTGATCAACCAATGGGCGGCCGATGACGGAAAACCGCTAGGCGCAGCGCTTTTACGTGGACTCTACCATCGGCACTATTGGGAGTTGCCGGTGAAAGAGGGCAACGTCATCCTGATAGTGCCAGCAGACCTTGAACAGGTTTTGGATCTGCAAGCACTGACCGAGCGTGCCGAAGTTCTGGCTCCGCGTCTGGGTTATTCACTGCTGCCCTTGATCAAGGTTATCCGCCCGGCAACCTGACCAACGCGAGTCTCTTTGCGTATAGGGGAGGATATAGAGAGGTCCTGTCACGCTGGGGTAGGCAAAAGACCGCCAATCGAAGTAGATGAAACGATGTAGCAGTACAGCCTTAGAATTTGGGACTTTGCAAAATAAACACAGATGTGGGTTCGCGCAAAGCCTGTAACAGAGAGCGGGACGGTCGTGGTTTTCCGAAAATAACCCTCACTTTTGTCAGTAATTCCGGTATAGTACGCGCCGGCCTTTAACCTGGCCCTCGTACAGGTATTGCAATCCCCCGAAGCCAGCTTCGGCTGCTTGTCCGCTCTGCGGGCTATCCTTGACGATTCATTCATTCAAACGTTTTCGCAAATCCCCGCCGACAAAGCAGCCAGGGCGACTCTAGGGTCTTACACGGCACGCGCAGCTTTGGAACATGGGTCTTTGCGGATGCACTAGAGGCAGACCCATGACCCAGGAATTCGGCGGCTTCGCCGCTTTTGAACTTCATCCAAATATTCTCGCAGCCGTTATTGCAACCGGCTACGAAGAGCCTTCGGCCATTCAGCAGCAATCGATCCCGATCATCATGGAAGGCCATGACATGATTGGCCAGGCGCAAACCGGTACGGGTAAAACCGCTGCGTTCGCACTGCCAATCCTGCATCGTATCGATCCAGCCAAGCGCGAACCTCAAGCACTGATCCTCGCGCCAACTCGCGAATTGGCCCTGCAAGTAGCCACCGCTTTCGAAACCTACGCCAAGCAAATGCCAGGTGTAACGGTAGTAGCGGTCTACGGCGGTGCGCCGATGGGCCCGCAGTTGAAAGCAATCCGTAATGGCGCGCAGATCGTTGTCGCCACGCCGGGTCGTCTGTGCGATCACCTTCGCCGCGACGAAAAAGTACTCGCTACCGTGAACCACCTGGTTCTCGACGAAGCAGACGAAATGTTGAAGCTGGGCTTCATGGATGACCTGGAAGTTATCTTCAAGGCGTTGCCAGCTACTCGTCAGACCGTTCTGTTCTCTGCGACCTTGCCTCAATCGATCCGTGCCATCGCTGAACGCCACCTGCGCGATCCGAAGCACGTGAAGATTCAGACCAAGACCCAAACCGTTACCGCGATCGAACAGGCTCACCTGTTGGTTCACGCTGACCAGAAAACCTCGGCTGTGCTGAGCCTGCTGGAAGTCGAAGACTTCGACGCACTGATCATGTTCGTGCGCACCAAGCAAGCGACCCTGGATCTGGCCAGCGCTCTTGAAGCGAAAGGTTACAAGGCTGCCGCGCTGAACGGCGACATCGCTCAAAACCAACGTGAACGCGTCATTGAGTCGCTCAAGGATGGCCGTCTGGACATCGTTGTAGCCACCGACGTTGCTGCACGTGGTCTCGACGTTCCGCGTATCACCCACGTATTCAACGTGGACATGCCTTACGATCCAGAGTCCTACGTTCACCGTATTGGCCGTACTGGCCGTGCCGGTCGCGAAGGTCGTGCGTTGCTGCTGGTGACTCCTCGTGAGCGCCGCATGCTGCAAGTGATCGAGCGTGTTACGGGTCAGAAGGTTGCTGAAGTCCGCCTTCCGGATGCTCAAGCTGTTCTCGATGCTCGCATCAAGAAACTGACTAACAGCCTGACTCCGCTGGTTGCCGACGCTGAATCGACCCACGGTGATCTGCTTGATCGCCTGATCGCCGATATCGGCTGCAGCCCGCGTGCCCTCGCTGCTGCTCTGTTGCGCAAAGCTACCAACGGTCAAGCATTGACCCTGGCCGCCATCGAGCGTGATCGCCCACTGGTTCCAACCAGCGCGCCACGTGAGCGCAGCGATCGTTCGTCTTCGAGCGAGCGTCCTGAGCGCAGCGGTGCTGATCGCGAGCGTCGTGCTCCGGTTCCATTGGCTGAAGGTCGTGCTCGTTGCCGTACCGCGCTGGGCGCGCGTGATGGTATTGCTGCTAAAAACCTGTTGGGTGCAATCCTCAACGAAGGCGGCCTGGCCCGCGAAGCGATCGGCCGCATTCAAGTGCGCGATAGCTTCAGCCTGGTTGAGCTGCCGGAAGACGGCCTTGAGCGTCTATTGACCAAGCTCAAGGACACCCGAGTTGCAGGCAAGCAGTTGAAGCTGCGTCGCTATCGCGAAGACTGATCTGCTCTTGAGCTGATCGAGTCTGAATAAAAAATCCCCGACTGGTTCGGGGATTTTTTTGTTTTGGATTTTCTGTAGAAGATGCCCGAGCGTCTGCTGCGGGTCAGCTAATTTTTGTCCAGGTTTTTGGGGTCAGTTCAATCTGTGGGACCGAATTTATTCGGGAAGCAGGCGACACTATTTATCTGGCGAACGCTCAACCAAACCGATAAATGTCCATTCCCAACGCGCCCATCGTGAATCCCTGATGCGCGATGCTGAACTCGCCGCCTGCGCCGCGTGCAAAATAAAGCGGCAGCAGATGCTCGTCACTGGGATGGTTGCGTACCGCATTCGGTTCCAGACGCCGATAGTCATGCAACGCTGCTTCGTCATTGCTCGTCAGCTTGTCAACGATCCAGTCACGAAACGCCAGCGCCCAAGGCTCAATACTTTCTGGTCCGGCATGCCAATCCAGCTCCCGCAGGTTATGGGTGATGCTCCCGGAGCCAATCATCAGAACGCCTTCTTCACGCAAACTCGCCAGCGCACGGCCAACCCGAGTTTGCAGCGCTGGGCCAAGACGGCTGGGCAGCGAAACCTGCACTACTGGAATGTCAGCCTGCGGGTACATCAACGACAGCGGCACCCAGACGCCGTGGTCAAACGGACGCTGGGAGTCGATACGGGCCGGCAGTCCATCGGCGCTGAGCAGTTCAACCACTTTCTTCGTCAGCTCGGGCAAGCCCGGCGCTGGGTACTGCACAGCAAACAGGTCGGGCGGAAAACCACCGAAGTCGTGCCAGGTTTCTGGCTGTGGATTGCCATTGACTAAAAGCTCCTGACTTTCCCAGTGCGCCGAGACAATCACGATGGCTCTTGGCTTGGGCATCTCGGCCGCGAGACGTGCCAGCGCCGGGCCACTCGCGCCAGGTTCCAGAGCGAGCATTGGCGAGCCATGGGAGATAAACAAGCTAGGGAACATAGTCGGAGTCCTGAGCGTTAAGATGGCACCATCTTCAGGCAAAAGATTGATCTAAATCTAATATAAGTTTTAGCCTGATTTGATCGAATTATCAGGAGTCAGTATGGAACCAGATTTTTGGCAAAAACGTTGGGCACTCAACCAAATAGGCTTTCATCTCCCGCAGGTCAACCCTCATCTACAGCAATTCTGGTCTGGGCTTGGGCTGGCGCCGGGTACTCAGGTGTTGGTGCCGCTGTGTGGCAAAAGCCTTGATCTGGCATGGTTGGCGGGGCACGGGTTTGAGGTGATGGGCATCGAGCTGACGCAAAAGGCGGTGGAAGACTTCTTTAGCGAGCAGCAACTGGTAGCGACAGTCACCCAGCGCGGTCCCTTCAAGGTTTATAGCGCTGAATCAATTGAGCTGTGGTGTGGCGATTTTTTTGCCCTGACAGCTGAGGATGTGGTCGACTGTGCCGCGTTGTACGACCGTGCGGCGCTGATCGCGTTGCCGCCCGAGATGCGCAAATCCTATACCGCACATCTGGCGCAGATACTCCCGCCCATCTGCCAAGGGCTGTTGATTACTTTGGATTACGACCAATCGAAAATAGAGGGCCCGCCGTTTGCGGTGCCAGATGCCGAGGTGCAGCAACGGCTGGCAGCCGATTGGCGGATTCAACTCCTGGAAATCTGCGATGTGCTAGGCACGAGCAGCAGATTCCTTAACGGGGGTGTTACGCGGCTGGAAGAGCGTGTCTATTATTTACGGCGCGGTCCTGCTTTGTAGGTGGCGCAAGAACGCATCGGAGCTGTCTATGGAGCGCTGCATGTCTTTGAGCAATTGATAGACGTTGTTTTGCACAGTGCCGCTTTCGTCTTTGAGCACCCCAATTGCTTGGGCGTTGAGGTTATGTTTGAGAAACAGCACTTGATCATGCAGTACGTTGAGGACCGGCGGGATAAGGCTTTCAGCGGTTTTCATTGTGGCTAACAGGGTGCGGTATTCGGTTTGGGTACGATCCAATTCCTTCGCGCTGGCCGCCCGCAGGTCTTGGCGAGTGTATTGATCAAGTTCGGCGTTCCATTCGTCAAACAACGCATTGGCGACGTTTTCAACGGAATCGATTCGTTGATGAATGGCGTCAGCACTTTTAACGCTGGCTTGATAATCGTCATTTAGCACGTCGTAGCGCTTCTCAAGATCGCCGCCGTCGAAATGCACCACCCGCCGATAGCTTTCCAGCGCGCTGGATAAGTGCTTACTGGTGTCCTTCTGCGCCTCGCGCGCGTCCTCGATTCGGCCAGCCAACATTTGGCGTTTTGGAATGCCAGCTTTATCCATTGCAGCGAAATATGCACTTTGGCAGCCGCTTAAAGCGATAAGGGTGATGCAGCCTAGGGCGAAGTGGCGCATGGGTTATTCCTTCAGCCAGATAAGCAAAAGGGCGACTTGCGTCGCCCTTTCGTCACACGTTGTGAAGCTTATCAGGCGAGACGACGAAGCGCCTCAATGCGATCTTCCAGGGCCGGATGGCTCATGAACAAACCGGCCAAGCCGTGCTTGAGGCCGCCATTGATGCCAAAGGCGGTTAGGCTATCCGGCATTTGTACCGGCACGCCTTGCTCCGAGCGCAGACGTTGCAGGGCGCCAATCATCGCGTTCTTGCCTGCCAAACGGGCGCCAGCCTCGTCAGCACGGTATTCGCGTTTGCGCGAAAACCACATGACGATGGAGCTGGCGAGAAAGCCCAGTACCAGTTCGGCAAAAATGGTCGCAATGTAATAAGCCATACCTTGGCCCTCTTCGTTTTTGAAGATCACCTTGTCGACAAAGTTGCCGATGATCCGCGCGAAGAACATGACGAAGGTGTTCACCACGCCTTGCACCAGAGCCAGTGTCACCATGTCGCCGTTGGAAACGTGGCCTATTTCGTGGGCCAACACCGCTTTCACTTCATCCGGCGAAAAACGTTCCAGCAAGCCTTGGCTGACGGCGACCAGTGCATCGTTCTTATTCCAGCCCGTGGCAAAGGCGTTGGCCTCGTACGCGGGAAAGATGCCGACTTCGGGCATTTTGATTCCAGCATCACGGGATAATTGCTCAACGGTCTGCAGTAGCCATTGTTCATGACGAGTACGCGGCTGAGAAATGACCTGGGTGCCGGTACTCATCTTCGCCATCCACTTGGAGATGAACAGCGAAAAAAGCGAACCGGCGAAGCCGAAAACAGCACAGAAAATCAGCAACTGATTGAGGTTCAGATCAACCCCATTGGCCGCCATTATTCCATTAAAGCCAAAAAGGCTCAGGGTAATGCTGGCTATGAGCACTACCGCCAAGTTTGTGGCTAAAAACAGCAAGATGCGCATCATGGTCGAAACGGTCTCCTCATGGAAATATGTAACGTGATGCGGGGTATATAAGGCGATGCCCGTCGCGATTCAACCGAGGGACTATTTCAAACTGTGTCGTTTGCCTGTCATCGACCGAAAATTCGCGTGTCAGCGTACTTCGCAAATCGGAGCATTACGTAGCCAATTGAGGTTAGGCGGCATGCTGTGGGGTCTTCTCAAGCCGCCCATGTTTAGAGGAGTTCGCTTACTGACGATAAGTCTTGAGAAAATTTCCGATTCGACCGATTGCCATATCCAGGTCATCGACGCGCGGTAGGGTCACTACGCGGAAGTGATCCGGCCAAGGCCAGTTAAAGGCGGTGCCTTGTACCACTAGCAGCTTTTCCGATAAAAGCAGGTCAAGGACGAACTTTTCGTCATTGTGGATCGGGCAAATTTTCGGGTCGATACGCGGGAACGCGTACAGCGCGCCCATGGGTTTTACGCAACTGACGCCAGGAATGTCATTAAGCAGTTCCCATGTACGGTTGCGTTGTTCCAGCAAGCGGCCAGCGGGCAGCACCAGATCGTTGATACTTTGATAGCCACCCAGAGCGGTCTGGATCGCGTGTTGACTCGGTACGTTGGCACACAGGCGCATGTTGGCCAGTATGTCGATGCCCTCAATGTAGCTTTTGGCATTGTGTTTCGGGCCGGAAATAACCACCCAGCCGGAGCGGAAGCCCGCGACCCGGTAGGATTTTGACAGACCATTGAAGGTCAGGCAGAGCAGGTCCGGGGCCAATGACGCGGTGGCGATATGAACCGCATCATCGTAGAGAATCTTGTCGTAGATTTCGTCAGAGAACACCACCAGATTGTGCTGGCGGGCCAACTCCAGCATGCCCAACAATACTTCCTTGGGATAGACCGCACCTGTCGGGTTATTGGGGTTGATGATGACCATTGCCTTGGTATTGGGCGTGATCTTGGCCTTAATGTCTTGCAGGTCCGGCCACCAGTACGCTTGTTCGTCGCACAGGTAATGCACTGGACTGCCGCCGGCCAAGCTCACTGCTGCGGTCCAAAGGGGGTAGTCCGGGGCAGGAATAAGCACTTCGTCGCCATTGTTGAGCAGCGCCTGCATCGACATCACGATCAGTTCGGAGACGCCGTTGCCCAAGTAGATGTCTTCGATGCCGACACCTTCTACCTGCTTCTGCTGGTAATACTGCATGACTGCCTTGCGTGCGCTGAACAGGCCTTTCGAATCGCTGTAGCCCTGCGCCATCGGCAGATTGCGGATCACGTCCTGCAAAATTTCGTCCGGCGCTTCGAAACCAAACGGCGCCGGGTTGCCGATATTCAGCTTGAGGATACGATGACCTTCCTCCTCCAGGCGTTTGGCGTGCTTGAGCACTGGCCCGCGTATGTCATAACAGACGTTGGCGAGCTTGTTCGATTTGCTGACCTGCATGGTGATTGATCCCAAGAGTGGACGGTCCAGTGCGTGAGCATCACCTGGATCGCCGAGCAGAACGCCATGAAAATGGGTTTGTATGCGTGAAACGTGGATGACAGACTGGCGTCTAACCAGGCGCAATCATACGTGCCGCCCGATCCTTGGAAAAGATACAGATTGGGCTTTTTAAGTTGTGGAGGGGTACCCATGGAAAAGCTGGAAAAAACTCGCGAAGAATGGCAGTCGATGCTTGATCCGGAGCAGTACAACGTTTGTCGCCTCAAAGCAACCGAGCGGCCGTTTTCCGGCAAGTACAACGGCACCAAAACAGCGGGCGTTTATCACTGCGTTTGCTGCAACGAGCCGTTGTTCGATTCTGAAACGAAATTCGACTCCGGCTGCGGTTGGCCGAGTTTCTACGCTCCGCTCGAAGGCAGTGCCGTGATTGAAATTCGTGACATGACACACGGCATGATTCGCACGGAAGTAGTGTGTGCCAAATGCGACGCTCACTTGGGCCACGTCTTTCCCGATGGCCCTGCGCCCACCGGGCTGCGCTATTGCATTAACTCGGTGTGTCTGGACTTGGTTCCGCGCGAGTAGCCAGTCGTGGTCTACCCTGTTATGGCTTGATATTGATGGGATGAATTAAATTGTGCGCAAGTCAATTGCGCACTATGTTTTCTACACATTCCACTCTTTTTTGAAGGTGTTGCCATGAGCGAAAATCTGCTGACCATCCCGTGCACGACTATTAAAGGTGAGCAGAAAACCCTGGCGGATTTTGCTGGCAAAGCGGTTTTAGTGGTTAACACCGCTAGCAAGTGTGGCTTCACCCCGCAGTACAAAGGCCTTGAGAAGCTTTGGCAGACCTACAAGGATCAAGGCTTGGTGGTGCTGGGTTTTCCATGCAATCAGTTCGGTCATCAGGAACCGGGCAATGAAAGCGCGATTTCCGATTTTTGCGAATTAAATTTCGGGGTCAGTTTTCCTCTGTTCAAAAAAATTGATGTTAACGGCAGTGAGGCCCATCCACTGTTCGTCCAGCTGAAAAAGCAGGCGCCTGGAGTGTTGGGGTCGGAGCGTATCAAGTGGAATTTCACTAAATTTCTAATAGGTAAAGACGGTAAATTGGTCAAACGCTTCGCACCGTTGACTAAGCCGCAAGACCTGGCCAGCGAAATCGAAGCGCTGTTGAAGTAATGATTGACGCACTCCAACCGAGTATTGCGCCGAGGACTCAGGGGCCTAGCGGCTTTAACCACAGATCCAGCAAGCTGATCAGTTCTTCACGACGAAAGGGTTTGGCCAGATAGTCGCTCATGCCGGCGGCGCGGCAATGTTCGCGTTCTTCAGGCATCGCGTTGGCGGTAAGGGCGATGATCGGTAGCTGCGGCCAGCGTCCGCTTTGGCGAATCTGACGACTGGCTTCGTAGCCATCCATTACTGGCATATTGCAGTCCATCAACACCAGATCGAAGTCCTGCTCCTCAAGTTGCTCAAGGGCTTGGGCGCCGTGTCCACTGACAACAACTTCGCAGCCCAGTTTGCTCAACATACCCTTGGCCACCAGTTGGTTCACCGGATTATCTTCCACCAGCAAAATTCGCGCACGGTGGGTGGGTGCCTTTTCTCGCAACAGCCGTTCCCGCGAGAGCTGTTCTTCAGGCAGCAGCGTGCGGCGCAATATTTGGTACAACGCATTCCGGGCCAGCGGGCGGGCCTGTTGATGCAGCGGTGAGAGGGCGATCACCTCCTCGCTGGGCATAAAGTTGCCATAAGCCGTTACTAACAGGATGGGCGCGATAATGGCAGGGCGCAGTCCAAATAAGCACTCTGGGCAATCGGTAATCAACAGGTCTGCATTCAAGCCATACAAGCTGTCGCCGATACTGCGCTGCTGATAATCAATTCCCCAGCCAGGTAGCAGGCTGGCCAATAGTTCGGCCAGACCACTTCCCGCCGGGGTCACAGCAATTACGCGCCCTTTGAGTTCTCCCAGTACAGGCGCAGGCGTATGGGAGATCAACGGCAGATCCACACTGAAGCAACTGCCAAAATCGACCTTAGACTCCACACTCAACCGGCCTTCCATTGCGCCACACAAATTATGCGTCAGTGCCAAGCCGAGGCCGGTGCCTCCGTACTGACGAGTGATACCGGCCGCTGCTTGAGTAAACGGTTGAAAAATTTTTGCCTGATCGTTTACCGCAATCCCAATGCCGGTGTCGCTGACGTCGATTCTAATACCGTTGCCGTGTGTGCTCAGACGAACGTCGACTCGGCCAAAACGCGTGAATTTCAAGGCGTTTGACAACAGGTTGCTGACGATCTGCCGGACTCGAGTCGGGTCGCCCATGACCAATGCTGGAAACAGCGGGTCGATCAAACATGCCAGTTCAACACTGGGCGCCGCGTTTTGCGACAGCAGATTGGCCGTATCTTCTACCAGTGCACCCAGGTCGAAAGGAATATTTTCCAGCTCTAGTTGACCTGCATCGAACTTAGACAGGTCAAGAATATCGTTGAGTAACTCCACCAATACCTTGCCCGAGTCATGGGCGATTGACAGTTGTTGGCGCTGCTCTGCATTAAGCGGACTGTCCAGTGACAGCGAAAGCATGCCCAGTAAACCGTTAAGCGGTGTGCGTATCTCATGGCTCATATTTGCCAGGAAAGCTGCGCGCGCATGCGCCATGTCTAAGGCTGTGCTGCGCGCCACGAGCAGCTCGTCGTTGGATAGGCTGAGACGACTGTTGGTGGCTTTGAGTTCGGTGGTGCGCGCAGAGACGATGTTTTCCAACTCATCCAAATGGTCGTTGAGTTGGTTTTCAGCAATCCGACGCCGAGCAAACTCACTGGCAACTGTTCTGAACTGCTGATTGGCGACCTGCACCAGCACCCCGATCTCGTCTTTCTCATGCTCAGGTGGACAGGGCAATGGCGGCTGGTCCAACCGGCGCGGGTCGCTTTCACTGAGTGCGCGTATTACTTCTACTAGCGGCTTGGTCAGGGTGATGTAGAACAGCAATAACAGAATGACGCTTAACAGCAAGCTGCGGGCAAAACCATTGACCAAGGTGATTTCGGCGCGCTGCAAGAAGTGGCCGCCAAAAGCGAAAGTGTCCACCGTCAGGTGCAGCGTACCCATGGGCTCAAGCGGCATGTGATCCAGATGCAGCGAGTCTTCGAATTCACGGCTTGCACCAAAAAGGAAATCGCTGACGATCCGGTAGCGGCTTTGAACCGGCGGGCGCTCGACGCTGGCGAGGGTTATGTTGTTATTGTCGCTTAACCGAACACCTACGACAGCAGGGGAGTGCAATAACCCGAGGGTTAACTCCTGAGCTAGTTCCGCGTCGATGTTGTAGGCGATCCGCGATGCCGGATTGTGACTGATTTCCAGCAAGGAACGAATTTCGCGATCGATCGATGCATCTTCGCTGGCATAATCGAGGGCGATTTGAACCATGCTAAGCAGGGTTCCTAAAATGAAGCCGACCAATACTGTCAAACGCGCTTGCTTGAACGACAGGCGGTGGGTGAACGATATATCCATGGGCAGCGCCATTCCTCGTTTGCCATCGCGAAGTAGCATAGCTGATCGCGGCTTGCGTTTAATCAGTTTAATTAAGGAGACATTGTGGACTCTCGGTTAATAACATTTCTCGAGCGGGCCGACGCCGTTTTAGCTCGATTGGAGCCTATGTTGCCGGCCCTGCGTACGCCCGTAGACTGGACCCATAGTCTGGCTGCACGCTGGGTGCAGGAAGGTCGTTCTGGTTATTTAATGCCGCTGGCGGTAAGCCTTGACATGCGCTTGTCCGATTTGATTGGTGTTGATCGCCAGCGCGATCAGCTCGCACGTAACACTCGCCAGTTCATCGACGGCTTGCCCGCCAACCATGCGTTGCTCTGGGGATCGCGCGGCACTGGAAAATCGTCGCTGGTGCGGGCACTGCTGGCTGAGAACCACAAAGATGGTCTGCGTCTGATTGAGATTGAGCGCGATCATTTGGGTGACTTGCCGCGTGTTGTAGAGCAATTGCAAACCTTGCCCCAGCGGTTTGTGCTGTTTTGCGATGACCTGTCGTTTGAAGCAGGGGAAAGTGATTATCGAGTATTAAAAAGTGTTTTGGACGGTTCGCTGGAGCAAGCACCCGACAACGTATTGCTGTATGCCACGTCCAATCGCCGTCATTTGGTCCCCGAAAAAGCCAGTGACAACGAGAACTGGAAGCAAGTAGATGGTGAGATTCACCCAAGCGAAGGTGTAGAAGACAAGATTGCCTTATCCGACCGGTTTGGCTTGTGGCTGTCGTTCTATCCGTTTACTCAAGAGCACTTCCTTAGTGTGGTCGAACACTGGATCAGTGAATTGGCCTCGAAATCGGGTCTGGCGTGGCGGCGCGATGAAGAATTGGACATCGCTGCGGTGCGCTGGGCCACCGGCCGTGGCAATCGTAACGGCCGTTGCGCTTACCAGTTCGCGCGTTACTGGGTGGGTCTTAAATTGTTGGAGCAGCAAGCATGATTGATTTGCAAAGTAGCGGCGTCGGCCTCAACGGCTATACCTTGCTGACGGCACAGTTGGAATCATTGTTGGCAAACGAGCGTGATTTTATTGCCAATGCCGCACAGTTTTCGGCGTTCTTGTTCAGCCAGCTCGACGATTTAAATTGGGCTGGATTCTATCTCGCACGGGACGAAGAGTTAGTGCTAGGGCCATTTCAGGGTCAGATTGCTTGCGTACGAATCCCTTTTGGCCGCGGGGTATGCGGCACTGCGGCGGCCAGTCGGAACACTCAGCGGGTCAGGGACGTCAATGAATTTGACGGGCACATTGCCTGTGACAGCGCCTCCGCTAGCGAACTGGTGGTGCCATTAATCAAAGACGGCCGGTTGATTGGCGTGCTGGATCTGGATAGCCCGAATATCGGACGCTTCTCGGAGGTTGATCAGGCGGGGATTGAACAGTTGGTGGCAATATTTTTGAAGCTTACGACGTGCGAGTAAATCTGATGAGAGCAGGCACGCCCAAGCGTGTCTGCCGCACGTATTAATGCATCAGTCGTAGACGGCTTTCTTTTTCCATTCTGCGTTTGCATCGTCAGTCTTCAGGCCGTCGGTCAATTCGTTTTCCTCGCCTTCAACCGCCGCAGTCACCGCTAACACCATTGAATTGCAACGCGCCAAAAGCTTTTCCAGATAAATAAGCTGCTCATGATAAACCGCCGGCTCAGGCTGTTTGCGCAGATATTGCACGCCGCGCTCAAATGCCAATCGTGCTTGTCCCGGCTGTTCATGAGCCAAGGCGTGTTGCCCAAGGTTGTTAAAAAATTCGATATGAAGCACCACCATGATGTGGCGTATCTGTTTTATCCATTGCTTGGCTTCGTTGTTCGGCAAAAAACCGTCATGGGCGGCCCGAGTGACCTGACCATGTAATGCTTCCAATAGAAAGCGCACGTCCTTGGCTTTGGCTTCGGTTTGAATCGGACTAGGGGGATTATTGACCGGAATCTTGTCACCCAGGTTAATCAGCGCTGTCAGCTCGGCAATACGCTCCCGAATTGCGCTATTGCTTCTGTCAAGTGTAAGCAGCCGGGTGTTGACGTTGAGTTCCAGTCGCGTGAGCAGCAGCTTGAGATCCGGCGTCATTAACTGGCCTGGAAACGTTTCGGTAATCTCGCCGCAACGGCGTAATCGATCAGTAAGCTCTATCTTGAGGCGCGCACGCTCCAGCTTCTTGTTTTCGGCTACATGATTGAGAAAACCGATGGCAATCAGAATTGCAATGCCGGCAACAACCAGGAGGGTGATTATGAGTGGTGTCACCGTGGAAACCTCGTTCGGGTATTTGTCGGCTGAGTGTAGTGTTTAACCCAGTGGGCCGATAGTGCAATGCATTTCTGTCAAACTAACGGCGCTGATAAACAGGCGCCCGTTTGGTGACCAGCATACATAAACCATAGGGAAGTCATTGATTTAGATAAATTTATAGATGGGGGTTGACGACCTGCCCCCGCATCCATAGAATGCGCGCCACTTACAGCGTAAAGCACACAGCAAAGCGCAAATAAGTAGTGAATGTTGTACGCGTGTCCCCTTCGTCTAGTGGCCTAGGACACCGCCCTTTCACGGCGGTAACAGGGGTTCGAGTCCCCTAGGGGACGCCATT
>NZ_JASJVL010000025.1:0-54358 GCF_035019745.1 Pseudomonas sp. 10S5 | reverse complement strand
CTCCCGAACCACCCAACAAAACCTACCCGACAGACTGTTCCACGTCCGCGAATACGTCAGCGCCGAAGAAGCCCTGACCACCGCTTGCGAAATCCTCGACTGCGCCGCCGCCGCCGCCTACGAATCCGCCGAAAAACTCGACGCCCCTAACCGTAAGTTGGTATTGGCTGTCGTGTATCTGGTAGAAACCGCGCAGGAATTGCTGGAGTCCGCATTGGCTGCTGATCGGCCGAAGTCGGCTGTCCAGAGCTAACTCCGAAACCTTGGGCGACAAACACAACGCAGCAATTCTGTGGGAGCGAATTCATTCAAGAATGGATTCGCCTTCACGTTAAAGCTGTGTCTGGCTAACCAACAACTCACACTTAGCCCTATAACTCCCGTGCACCCTGACGATGACTATCGGAACTTTCCTACAGCAATTAACACGCCGGACTACAGACTGAGTTTTATTTGCTGAATATGCTTTCGATACTTTCAGCAACACAAGGGATGTCGAAATGACCAACATCTTCAAAAAAGCAAACCACATTGTAAAAACGACACTAATGTTGTTTTTATTACTCTCTACAAACGGATGCGGGACATTAGCAGGCAGAGCACAATACGACGATCCTCACGCCTATTTTTTTAAAAGCCTTCAAGGCAGCTACGAATTTCTTACGGGAGGTTTTGCGAGTGGGTATGACCCCTCACATTACATATGCTGGATGTCGATAATCTGCCCCGTGGCATTTGTTTATTCCTTACCCGTCGACGCCGCAGTCGACACAATCCTCCTGCCTTACGACTTATATAACCAATTCAAATAATACGGCAAACCAACGTTCTCCGACTCCACTAGTCTGTAGGAGCTGCCGAAGGCTGCGATAAATCGGATGATTTATTCAAATCCCGGTCACCATCCGATAATCGAAGCCTTCGGCGTGTTTTCATCCAGGCTGTTTGCAGCAAAATCTTTGAACCGCTAATCTGCCCAGTTGAGCTCGCCGACTTTAAGGAGCGAACGGGTATACGCAGGAGCGACTTCTTAAAAATCAAAAGTCATTAAGTAAATGAGTCAGCGTCCCTATCCTGATAAACGCCTGCAATGTACACATCGTCCGGCTCTGACGGAATAGCCGCCAACTGCACCTCGGCCGTGTTCTCTTTATGAGCCTTCCAACGTTCTAGTCCTGCTTCAAACGTGGGTGATAAAACCGCGCTCCCATAAACATCAATCGGATTAAGTCTGGTTGCATTCAGTTTACTTAGCCGAGCGCGGGTCAAATTCAAACGGTGTCTTTCTGAAATAAGCTGACTTAACAGGTTACTTGGCCCATCTTCACGACTACGTAAATTCACCGCGCGTGGGGCGCGCGCCTCCTCCCGACTAATTTCGCGATCCTGTTGCTCAAGTGCCTTTTCAATAAGGCGATATTCTCTGTCAGTAACTATTGTCTGATTAGCTTCAAGCGTTTGTTGCCAGCGACGAAAAGTCGCCCAAGCAAAAGGCACGTAGCTTGGAACCATATAATGATCATTATGGTTAACGATCTGCGTAATGAATGCAGCCCTGTCTGGCATATCATTCTTGCCGTTTGCATATAACTTATTAGCAAGTTTACATATTGCCGCACCTTCAATAGATTCGCATCCGGGGTCCCAGAGGATAGAAGATTCTTCACGGCCGTTGAATTTCACAGGTATAAAATGCTGTTGTTTTCCATGATGTCTGTACTCGTCCCCCTTTAAGTTGGCCGTTCCCGCGTAGAACAGTAACCAACCATAAGGGTTGCTTGCCCCCACTACAACACCCGGCACCCATACCTTCCAATTCGCATCCATCCACGGCGAGGGTACGCTGGGCACAGGGTCATTATTATTGACTATGCGGTGGTGGACTAGTTTGGAGGCGCCTTCGACAAACGTGGAATCACCCGCGCGTGGGGAACCATATGTATAGAGGAGAACGTCGTATCCTTGTTCATTACGACGTAGCGCCTCTGCCAATAAAGTCGTTATAGCGCCGCCTAAGCTGTGACCGCAAATAATGATTTTCTGACCAGTGTAAAACTTGGACAGATAAATCAATACAAAATCATGGATGGCAAGATAAGCGCTGTGAAATCCTTGGTGCGCCTTTCCTTGACCTCCAACGAATGGCACTTGAAGAGCATCGCCATCTCGGAAAAAATCTGCACCCTCCTGAGTGCCACGAACGGTAATTAACACAATTTCATCATGGTGGCTGATGAACGCTTGAGTGTCTGTGCCGTCTTCGTTATTTGAATCATCGAAAAAATTTATGTTTGCCGGGTGCTCCTGCTCTTCTCCCCTGTCAGGCCGATTTTGCTCATACAACGCGGGATCAAAAGGAAGAATCTCAAAGCGTTTTGAGTAAGGAACATCCTCGTATACTGGATAAAACGGGGTGGGCTGCTCCGGCTTCATACGCCCAACTTCTTGATAGCCAGCCAGCGTTTCGGCAAATAAATTACCAAAGCTTGGATTTAGGGGAAACTTCACGTGATCAATCGGACGTTGTCGCGGTTCTTGTCCAAAATCGTTGTAGGTAATTGTGGCCACCAACGCCAATTGATAAAGATTTAACGCGCAGAACTCGTTGTCGGTAGACAGCATAGGTCGCAATGCACGCAATGGGCGGACCTCCAACACCGTATGCTTATTGGGTAGAAGCTCTACGCCATACATATCCTCCAGTTCGGGCCCAATTCCCAAACCGCTCATCGCCTTAAAGACAGACCTGCGAGGGGGATAAAAACGTTTTACTACCGGGGGCAGGTGCGCCGTGTGCTCGACTAAATCCCGGACGTCAACCTGATAAAAAATATCGGCGTCTAGTTTCGCTGGATTGTGTTCAGTACGAATGCCCCCCTGATGAATAAAAAAAGATTCTTCCGCACGTACCTGAAGTTCTGTAACCGGCAGGGGGTAATTGTCTCTTTCCATGAGTGCTGTGTAATAATCTCTTACTCCATGATAGGCATCATTGAAATATAGAAGTACCGGACCTCGGTAGCATTCATTATTTTTAGCAAAACCGTCGGCATCAAGTATCCCTTCGTATCGCTGTCCCATATTATCTACGATCCAGAATTTGAGACCTCCGTAAACCTTGCCTTCACCGGACTCATCTACCATACGAAAACTAAACCATTGAGCACGTAATGGACACGCTAGTGCTTTCTGATTGAACATTTTTTTCACCTCATTATTAAAATCCATATCCGCGCCCGCTATTCAGTGCAACTTGGATATATGGAACAATCGCGGCCATCCGGCATCCTGAAGGATTTAAAATCTGTATTGTTTCCGCGACAAAACGCATAAGCATCATCAAGCCCTTTTCCCATACATCGCTTCCACCCATTAGCGAATTTAACCCAGGTATCACCCATGTAAGGCAACTCCTCCTCCACAATCCTAAAGGCGATATTTACGGTTTCACCAGCTAACTGGCCACGCTTCAATATCCCACCAGCAAGACGCGGAAGTACTTCACCCTTTTTATCTTCAGCACGGCATTTCAATATTTTTGCAAGATAACGATTAGGCCCCATAGTGCGAAACAACCATTGACATTGCCCATTAAACAGCTGGCCGCTTTTACCCAATAAGGGCGGAGTGCCAGTTTCGCGGTCGAGAATAGTTAGCCAAGCGCTGTCAATACCAATATTTGTCCAACGTGGGCCATAGCGTCCTTTTATATCCAACTTTATACTTTTCAGTACCAACGAGCAGCTATCCGCGATCTTGGCTAAAGGGATATCAAACTCTACAGTGTGGGCCGCTTCCTGCAATTCGCTCTTGAACGGAAACCGAGTAGGTGTACCGCGCTTGACCGTACAGGTCTCGCCGCTCGCTGGTGCGTAACTGGCCAATGCCTGAAGTTCAAAGTTAGCAGGCATAGCGGTCTGTAACTTGAAGGTATCGACAGGCTTAGCTGAACAACCAATCATGGCTCCGACCGATATTATAAAGAGCGCACAATTGATATTAATGTGGCTATACCAATTATGGCACCAAGTATTAACCATCATTGGAAAATTTAACTGCAGTGCGATCCATGGGAAGGAAATATTTTTTTCACTAAACGCTTCTCCGTTATCATTTAGACGCATATATATTCTTCTATTCAGCGCAGCTTGGATAAATGAAGCAAGCCTTACCATCAGGCATTTTAAATTCCATAAAATGAGGCGGGGTAGTGCAATACTCTTCGTTTTTGGATCCCCACCGACCGGTGCATGCCTTCCAACCGAGTGGAGTTTTTAACCAGGATTTTTCAAAATAAGGCTCTTCTTCGCGTGCAATATTAAAGCTTATATCAATTATTTTTCTGGCTAGCCGGTCACGCTGAAAAGTTCCGCCGGCGGCGCGGAGTAGAACTTGGCCGTTTTCAGCTTCAGCACGGCATCTCAATATTTTCGCAAGATAACGATTAGGCCCCATAGTGCGAAACAACCATTGGCATTGTCCGTTAAATAGTTTGTCGATCAAACCAGGGTCATCGGTAGTATTATCAGCAGGCGAATCAAGGAACGACAGCCAAGCGAAATCACTATCGCCATCTTCCCGATCCGGCCCATATTGGCCCCGTATATCTAACTTGATATTTTTCAGCACCAACGGGCAGCTATCCGCGATCTTGGCTAAAGGGATATCAAACTCTACAGTGTGGGCCGCTTCCTGCAATTCGCTCTTGAACGGAAACCGAGTAGGTGTACGGCGCTTGGCCGTACAGGTTTCGCCGGTCGCCGGAGCATAACTGGCCAATGCGTTAAGCCTGAAGTTGGCTGGCATGGCTGTTTTCAATTTGAAACTTTCGGGTGCAGAGGTTTTGCAACTAGCTGCAAGCATTACAAAAATACCAAGCGTGAGGTATCTCAAACCTTTGTAACGGTCCCTTTCGGTAAACATTTTCTATCCCTCTTTTTCTAAGTCAGTTCTCGCCAGGTTCTCAATAGCTATTCCTTTGCCTCAACTATAATTTAAAACTTTGACCACGGAGGGCAAGCAACGCCTGAGACATCTCCAATGGTTAACGTGTCCATCACAAATGTGGCGGGCAAGTCTATTAATCCAAACGGAATACTTAAACCATATGTACTAATTATTGCAGGTGGATATAGTATCGCCATCAGATCAATTTGCGTTCCGCCGTACATACAGGAGTGCGGGACAATTCGGTTTCCAAACCAAGCACATCCCGTACACATTAGAAATGCCGCACTCATTACTACCCAATTAATTTTTTTCAAATTTGTGCCGTTTATTACTTGAACAAAATAATTTTTCATTCGTGAACGATTGGTCGTCACGTCGATAGTCTTTACCATTAGATAATCATTAGGATCAGCTCGCCCAATACTTGGCTTCATTGTATAGCCGTTCAAAATGAACTTCTGGCGCTTCATCATTCTTAGGCAACCAACTTTGAATCACGGCCCCTTTTTCCTCTTTGAGCCGCTGGCTAATCAGGAAGGCCAACTGATTTGAAGTGGTCCAATTCCAGTCATCTGCCAGATCTAATTGCTCAGTTATCCATTGGCCCACATTGATATTTTCATCGAGTTCGCTAATGGCTTCAGCATGCTCTGAGAGCAAATATTGAGCTACGTTCGCATGCAAAATCGCCCGCGATTGTGCCGCCGGTACTGGAACAGACAACCAAGCTGGATTCGCCGGCACGGGATAAACACCGGGACTGGGATTCTCCCCCACCGCCCACTCCTGCCCATTCCAATAAAGAACACTGGCTATGGGCCCGAGGTATTCAGGCAGCGCTTCGGGGTTTAGATGATTCAACGCCCGCGCCAGCACTCGGTTGTCGTGAAATCTGTACAGCGATTGCTCGGGGCGTTGGCCGATGATGATGCGTGCGCGCCAATGATTGACCATGGCCGCCAACTGGTCGCCTTTGCAGCTGACCAGCCAACCCCAGTTGCGCTCGGGGGTTTCGAACAGTGAGGTAAGCAATGGCCGCATGGGGCTACTGATTTTGAGAATCAGCGGACCGGTCACCATATCGCTGATGGGGGTTTGGGCATAGACGCTGATGTACTCCGGCGTTGGTTTCACCGCTAATAACGCTTGGCGGGTTTCCCGTTCGAACTCCGGGTCGAAGATCAAATACGTCGAGCGGGCGAAGCGGGATTGTTCGGCCATCCATGAGTTGGGTTGAATAGTCATGCGGTAGCTCCTTCAAGCGTGCAAAGGCCTTCTCGACAGGCTTCGCAGAGGGGACAAATATCAAGATCCCAGGCTTTGCTTCGGGCCGTGATTAGGCTTTGAGCAGAGGACATAACAGGTGGCAAATCGGGAGGCGCGATCAATGCGGCAACGGCGCCAGGAGTCAGTGGACTCGCCGGAGTGCCCGGAACGGGCGCGCCGCCCAGCAGAATGGGTACGCTGGAGTAGATACCTGCGGCGCTGACAACGAAGTGGACGCCCCCTGCTTTTATCGACAGGCTGATGCCCGCATCGATAACGACGTTGCCGCTGGATTTGAGGTGAATTTCTGTGCCCGCTTCAACCACCAGCACTTGGCCGACCTTGGTATGACTGCTGGTCGCGACGTTCAGGTTATCGCCCGCTAACAGTTGGACGGATCGCTCGCCAGTTGTGGTGCGGTCTTCGGCGGCTTTGAGCACCGAGGTGCTTTTGCCCGTGATGGTTTCCAGGCGTTCGTTGCCGACCTCAATGCGGCTGTCATTTTGGATGTTCTGTTCCATGTCCCGCTGCGCGCGGAGGTAGATCAGTTCTTTGCCGCTTTTATCTTCAAGGTGCAGTTCGTTGTAGCCAGTGCTCGCGAGCGTGCTTCTGGATCGGAAAACGCTCTTGGTTTTGTGCTCAGGCAGAGGGTAAGGCGTTGGATTCTGATTATTGGTGACGCATCCGGTGATCATGGGCTTGGCCGGATCGCCTTCTAGAAACGTAATGATCGCTTCCATGCCTACCCGAGGGATGGTGACTGCTCCATAACCCTGGCCCGCCCAACTGCTAGACACACGCACCCAGCAACTGGTGGTTTCGTCGTTCTGTTCAGCTCGGTCCCAGTGGAATTTGACGCGCACTCGTCCATATTTATCGCAGTAAATTTCCTCGCCAGCAGGCCCGGTAACCTTTGCCGTATGGCTGCCGTGAATCTTCGAAATACCGTGCCTCAAAGGAGGCCGAAACTGGGTTTTCTCTGGAATGGCGGTGAACGTATTGCGGTACCCCTGTGCAATCCCGTTGCTTTCAGCAAGCATGCCAGCATTGAATTCTTCCAACACTTGCGGCTGGTAGGCCTCGTGTTTCACGGAGATCAATACCCAGAGTGCGTTCCAGTCAGGGTCAGAATGGCCCTCGACTTGCAGTACAGAACCACTGCGCAAAAGCGGCTGGTCGGTCGCACCTTCGGCTAATTGGTAGTCGGTTCTATGGCGTTCCAGCAGTCGCTTTATGCGCTCGCGCCCACCCGACTCATCGGTGAAATTGCCGGGGTAAACGTAGTCCTGCATATGTGGGACGAGGCTGGAATCTTTGATGGCTTCCAGTTGAACGTGGGACTTCTGAAAGTCATAGTCGCGGCTGATAATTTCGCTGGTCCGAGCGATTACACGCAACCCGAAGTCATTGATGGCCGGTCCCTCAGGCACCATTCCGTTAATAGGTACGTGGGGGAGCACCAATGTCGGCTTATTGTGAAAGAGAGCTTCGTCATCGCCGAATATCAGGCGATGGCCATCTGGCGCGTGCTCGAAGTAGAACCAACGGCCGTCCTCTTCACACAACCTTTGAATAAAGTGCAAATCCGTTTCGTCATATTGAACACAGGACTCACGCTCAGCCATAGGTAAGGCGCCGGTCTTGAACTCAACATGCAAACCGCTGAACATCCCGTTCTCTTTGAGCACTTGGGTGATGATTTGAGTGGTGGTCTGGTTCTGGAAAATACGCCGGTGACTGGAATGTTGCAGGTAGAACAGATAGGGGGTCAGCACCAGCGTGTAGGACGTTAGTCGAGTACCGGTACGGCCTTTTTTGATCGAGTAAATATGGCCATGCAGACCTTCACCGTCTTCGCCAAAAGACAGAAAAGCTTCTTTATGCAGTAGGTTTTCAAATTCTCTCGGTTGCCGCTCAGTGACGATTTCGATGGTGATTTCATAAAGACGACTAATCGCTTCTTCACCCTGGAACGAGAGCACCAACAGGTTACTTTCTTGTTCCCCCTTGATGCTCAGGGTGATTTTTGTGGTACTGGCCGGATGGGACATTCGTCACTCCTTGTTTCAACGTAAGGACTGACTGTGAACGATGTCGCCCCAGAAAAATGCCATCCAAGTCAATGCGCAATGTAGGAAATTTCCTGAAATCCATTAGCACCCATCAGAACCAGCGCCAAGACCTTGCTGGTGCTGCTTGAAGGAAGATATCCCGCAATTCACTAGTCTTAATCGAGCGTTTTTTTGGCTTAAATGCCAAGGCAGTTTTCAACGCCGGCCAACAGCCTTTCGGCAAGTGCGTGGGGCATTGCAGTCGACGATTTAGTTTCTTTTCCCGGGCTTCAACCGCGGTCAATCGCTGAAAAGGATGTTTGCCGCTTGCAAGCTCGAACAGCACACAGGCGACGGCGTAAATGTCGGTGTTGGTTGAAAGAGGCCCGCCTTCCAGCAATTCGGGCGCCGCGTAGGAAGGCGTCCAGGCGTTGAGATCGTTACGACGCAGTTTGGGTAATCCTGGTAGCACACCGTGCAACGTCTGTCCGAGCCCGAAATCGAACAGACGCAGACCGTCTTCGGTCAACATGACGTTGCTGGGTTTGAGGTCGCCGTGGAGAACCCCTCTCCCATGGGCATGTGCCAACGCATCAAGCAATTCAATGGCGATACCCCGTAACTCAATCCAAGGTACGCCCAATGGCCGTTCGCAGAGCAGTCGATCCAGAGGCAGACCACGCATCAACTCCATAGTGATGAATGCGCGCTGGGTGGCGGTGTCGATATTGAAATCAAACACTTGCACCACACCGGGGTGGCGTAGGTGTTGAGTCAGCGCAAATTCGCTATACAGCAGCAAGTCCGCATCCGGCGATTGTGCGAACACGTCACTGAGGATTTTGACTGCAATGTCAGCGTCGGGAGCGCCCATCTGCTCATGCAACAAATCCCGCGCCCGATACACCAAGCCCATGCCACCCGCACCCAGCAAACGCTCGATGCGATAACGGCCAGCCAGCACGTCGGGTAAAGGCGGCAAGGCGTCGGTCATTGGCTAATCACTATGGCAGTCAAGTTATCCCGGGCGGCGCCACCTAATATGTCATTGAACAGGCTGTGCATCGACTCAAGGCCCAAGGTTCTAAGCAGCACCTCGTTGTCGAGCCCTTCATAAAAGCCGTCACTGCACAGCAAAAACACATCGTCCGGTCGCACCTCCAATTCCACTATTTGCAACTGGAGCTGATCACTGGCACCAATGGCGCGGGTCAGGGCCTGGGAATTGAGTTGCAGGCGTGCCTTTTCAGGGCTCATCTTTTGCTCGTTGATCAATTGCTCAAACACCGAGTGATCACGGGTCAGTTGATGCAGGTGGTTATTGCGCAGCAGATAGCAGCGGCTGTCGCCCGCCCAGACACAGGCGCCGCGTTTGCCGTCGATCAGCAGCGCGACGACGGTGCTGCCCATGATTTTGTCTTTGCGCGCCGGGCTAACGGTCAGTTCATGGCTCATGCGCCGGTTGAGCCAGTGCAAGCACTGGCGCACGGCAATCACACGTTCGTCGAAGCTGGCCGCCTGGGGCAGTTCGGCGAGGTGGGTGACGATCAATTGGCTGGCGATGTCGCCGCACTGATGACCGCCCATGCCATCGGCGACCACCCACAGACCGCGCTGTGGACAGTCCAGGAAAGCGTCTTCGTTGCGCGTCCGAACCTTGCCAACATGGGTGCGGGCCACGCTGCGCCAAGGGTTTACCTGACTCATCAAAGTTGCGCCGGCAGACGGAAGCTGCGCAGGGCAGCCACATCGAACGGGTTAGGTGAGCGCTGGGCGAGCAACAGGTAATTGGCGCGCAGGCCACCGACGTCGGCTTTGAGGACCATCACATCGCGGCCTTTCAGGTACTCGGTCTGCATCAGGTCGAGCAGGCGGAACAACGACCACGGCCCGGTGTTTTTCTCGATGCCGATGGCACGTCCGACCATTTTTTCCAGCACCAGGCTCGTGCGCCCGTCTTCGGCATCGGTTGGCCAGGTGAAGGACATCGGCACGATGGGGCCGTGGCGGTATTCCAGTTGCTGGTTGCCGAAGCGGAATTCGGCGCGGCTCACGGTCGGGTCCAGGGTGTAGGGCTCAAGTTTGAATTGCACCTGCGGCTCGTTCGGGTCGTGGGCGAAGAAGCTTTGGCGAATGACCTGCACGTGGCCCATTTGCGCCAGGTACAACCGCGACATGGGCAGGCTACGGCCGTCGATGCTGCGCAAGCGGTAGTTACCCGGCGTGCCGCTGACGAAGGGCCGCATGTAGTTGTCGAAGAAACGGTCGGCAACCCCCTGCGCTTTGAAGAACTCACGGAAGTCGCTGATGGCGACGTCGCTGGTGCTGTGGGCGTTGAACGGGTAACGCTGATGCAGGGCTTTGCTATAGAACTCGTGAAGCTCGCTCTGATAACGCTGATTCAGGTATTGGTAGGCATCACCGAGGACCAGCATCCAGGTGTCCTCGGCCAACACGTCCAGCCAACCGCTGATGGGACGCGGCAAGCGGCTGGTTGCTCCGCGCAAGCTGTTCAGCGCATCACGCTGGCCGTTCATGCGCAGCTTGGCCATTTCGTAAGCTGCCTGATCCGGCTGGCTGGAACGCGCCAGCGTGGCGACTTGCAGTTGCAAATCGTTAAGCGCCTGTAATGTCGGCATCAGCTCGGGTGCCGGGCCGTTGTTGGCGTCAAGCAGTTGGTGCAAAGGCTCGAAACGGCGTTGCATGGTTTTCTTCGCCGTGTCCGGCAGGCTCTTGGCGAGTGCGCCCTGAGCTTTTCCGGCGGCCGCAGCGGCGACTTTACCCAGTGCGCCGAGTTTGCCGCCCGCTTCACCGGCCGTATCGGCCAGTTGCTCGACACCTTCGGTGAGATCAGGGAAGCGGGTGTTATCCCGGACTTCGACCAGCAGCTGCAGCAGGGGCGAATTGGCGGCGATCAGCCCGGCAAGCTGGCTGGCGCCCTCGCCCGCACTGCCGAAGGGTTGCAGGTTTATCTGGCCGATGGCTTCGCCCCAATGATTGGCGTAGTCACGGAAATACAGCTGCTCCAATTCGACCATCAAACGGCGCAAGTCCATGCCGCTGATGCCGGTGCTTTCACCCAGCACCCAGTTATCGCGCAGGATGTCGTTCACCAGAGTCGCGCCTTGGGTGGTGAAGAACTGTTGATAACCGCGCTGGGTGTAGAAGCCCGGAATCAGGTAGTCGGTGCCGCGAAATACTGCGCCCTGCGGACCTAGATGTTGGCTGACACGGTATTCTGGCAAGCTTTGGGCTTGTTCTCGCAGTGATCGATAGACCACAGCGGCTTGGGATTCCGCTTTTAGAACCTGACGTGCCTGAGCCACCAATGCATCGTTAAGCGGGTAGGTAAATCCGTGGGCTAGCAAACGACTGAGGTGTTCGCCCAAGCCGTTCTGGACCTGAGTGTTGCCCATGTAGCGCATCGACCAATCGGTGGCGACCCAGTCTTTGAGCCACGTCGAATCCCGGCGCTCGGTAAGGTTGAGCATCAGGTAAGCGCGCAGGCTACCCAAGAGCCGCTCGCGATCGTTCATGTTGGCGCGCACTTGCGCTTCGAGGGTACGGGCTACGCGGGGCAGCAGTTGTGTTTTTAGTTGGCGCTGGTAAGCATCATCCAGCACCGGGTGACTAAGTTCACCCTGATAAAGCCCGCTGCGTTCGTGAAGTTGTACATCGCTCAGCGCCGGGAATACGCGGCTTGCCGCGTAGCCGGTGTCCAACACCTGAAGCGCCGCCATGGCGTCGTCTTGCGGGGCCAATTCGAGGTGTTGTTTGGTCAGGTTTTGTGCGAACTCACGCAGTTGTTCAAGGCGGCTGTGGTTGGCGGAGAACCCAAGCGCCCAAAGCAGGCCGAATAGGCCGAGTGCTGCGAATGATGTTACGTACAGCGCACGCTGACCCCAGTGGATTCGGCGGCGCTCACGCTTGTTGAGCCCGGCGAGTTCGGCTTCAGGAAAGATCACTCGGCTAAACAGATGGTTGATGAAGCGGGCGGAGCCGGTGAATGCCGGCACTCCAGCGGCCTTTTTGTAGGTGTCAGTCTGGGCGCCGGTCTGCGGCGCACTGGTCAGGTAGAAACCGCGAAGTTGACCAGCCCGCTCGTAACGATTTCCGCCGAACGCTTGCGCAACAAAACTGGTTAAACCTTGGCCAATCTTTCCCAACTTATGCGGAAAATCAAAAACCAGAGCACGCCGGGGCAAGCTTTGCTCTTGCTGCATACGCGTGATCACTTGGCTGTTCAGGCGTCGAAGCAGTTCTTCAAATTCATGGCGGATGACTTCACGATCATTGCCGCTCTGCCCCTTGGCGAAACTGGCACCCAGCACCTGGTCACTTTCTTCCCTGCTTAGATGTTCGAAAAACGCTTCAAAACCCTGAACCTGGTCAGCCTTGCTGATGACCAAATAGACAGGAAGATCCACACGCAGTTGCTTGCGGATATCTTTCAATCGCTCGCGAACCGAATTGGCAAGCGACATCAAACCTTCTGCATCCTTCTCTAGCAACTCCATCGGCACTGTGATGATGAGACCGTTGAGTGGTCGATTGCGGCGACGCGCTCGGAGCAAACCGAGGAGCGTTATCCACGAATGGCTTTCGACCGTTCCAGGGTTGTGCGTGAGATAGCGCGCAGCGGTGTCGATTAGCACACCATGCTCACCGAAATACCATTCGCAAAAATTCGCGACGGCGGATTCGCTACCGATCTCATTGCTGATGTTGTTGAGCGGAAAATCAAGTCCTGAGTGTTTCAACAAACTGCTCTTACCGCTGCTCTTGGGACCGATCACCAAATACCAAGGCAACTCGCTTCGCCAGCGCTCGCTTTTTCCGCGATACAGGCTAGCGGTTTTCAATGTTCGAACGGCTTTTTTAAACAACTTGCGCAGGCGCTTTTCGTCTTCCTCCATTTGCAGTGTTTTTAATAAACGCCCTGCACCGTCGGCGCTTTTTTCTTCGACGTTTTTACGTTGAGTGCTGCGCCAGCTGTCATAAACAATAAACAGGCCCCACGCCAGAAACAACACACTGATGCTCAGCAAGCGAGAGTTCGCGTCTTCCCAGAACTTGTGATCATCGACCGCCAGCAGCGGACCTAAAAACCAAACTGCTAATGCAGCCAACAATACAAACAATAGCGTCCAAACCCAGGTTTTCCCTAGAAACGTCGCCAGTTTTTTAAAGAAAATTTTCATCATGCATCCCTGTCTTGCAACCACGGTTGGATCACTGCCGAATCAAGCTGACGGTAAGGTTCAAGAACGGTCTCGCGTTGCTCGTTAAGCACCCAGGCAAACCCGGAATACATGACCGTCAGACACACCCACGTGAAAAGCACTACCAACCACCACGGCACAATGCGTACAAGATTGCGGCGTTGATCCTTGAGGCCGTGCCAGTGGGGCGATAGTTCGCGCGGTGCATCCCCACGCAGGTGGCGAATAGTTCGATAAAGTCCGTCACGAATGTCGTTGAGCTCAGCCTCTCCTTGTTTATCCGCAGAGTGATATTTGCCTTGAAACTCCAGCGCCAAGCAGAGGTACATCAGCTCCAGCAAGTCCAGATTCTTGACTGGGTTACTTCTAAGGGCGCTGAGCAAGACAAAGAATTTTTCACCGCCGAACGTTTCCTTATGCATCCGATACAGCAGGCTTGTTGCCGACCAATCGTTTTTCTTCGTAGCCCCCTCAACTGCCGGCAGCTGGGTTCTTACCGCGGCTTCATCGAGGGCGGTACACAACACGTAGGACGCCTGATCTAGCAGATGGCTTTCGGCATTGAGGCTCAACGCTCGCGGGTGGAAGGAGCCCAGTTCTCGCTCCCATTCTTTCTTTAGGCTTTCCGGATCATCAATTCTCTTTGTGTACTTAATCTCGACGAGCTTGGACAACATCGCAGAGGCAGCGGCCACTAACGGGTTAACACTGGCACTGAAGGTTTGTCTGGCATCTAAAGCAACGGATTCTAATTCGGGGCGCTCTTTGTCGGTCACTGCACTCGCACCCACTTCGCCACCAGCTCGGGGCGCAACAAAAGTTGCTTGATCCACTACATGACCTGTTTCACGGGTTATTTCATTCATTTTTTTATCGCCCAAAATTTCAGTTCAAGGGCCGGAATATCAGTAGGCACATGGAATGCAAACCCACCTGATTTGCTGAGCTTCGCCAACTCCTCGACGCTTAGATCCAAGGTGAAATAGGCCTTGTCGGCATGGAAGGCGATCTGACGTGGTGCAACTGGAAGCGGCCGAACACTGAAGCCGGGCATGTGGTGATTGACCAAGCCACGAATGGTTTCCACGGTTCCGACTTTGAGTTGCGCGAGTAGGCGTTTACGCAACTCCTCAGTGCTGCATTGCGCACCCGCCACCAATACGAAGGACGACGTCTCGAAATGCGATTGATCGGCGACGATGGCGACTTGAACCCCATAATCGTGAGGTATGAGGGCCAGCGGCGTCGCATGTTCTTCCAGCACCAAGGTCATCAAATGTTTGAAAATGTTTATCAGCGTTTCAAAGCTTTGGCTTAGATCGCTGTGCTTATATTTAAGATTCGGTGGCGTACGCCGATCTGCCGTGGCAAACGTCGATAACTCGCCCACGACCGCCAGCAGCGTGCGGTACAGCTCCTCAGGGTGCACGTGTTGCAGGTTTTCGTAATGCTGCAAAATCAGCTGCGTGCGGTTCATCATTTGCATCAGCATAAAGTCGCCGACTTCGGAACCGCCAGCCTTGCCGCTGGCGCTGAGCCGCTCGGCCAATGCGGCACAACGGGTATCCACCAGGGCGATGGCTTCGTTGAGGCACTTGGTCAGGTAGGTCGAGGCCTTGGCGTGAATGACCGTCGGGGCGAAATCACCGTTAAGCGTCACGCCGCCGTCTGCCGTGCAATCAAGAATTTCGCACAGCTGAAGCTTCACGAAGATCTGATCGCTTTGCTGCTCACCGATCAGCAAGCGAAAATCCGGACGGCCGCATTGCACTTGGCTGGCAATACCCTCCCCGGCATTCGAATTAGAGATTTCGGCGTCGTACATGGAGTAGCGCGCCAGTACGTCTTTGTCTTCGTTTGCCCGGGCTTCGATGTGATTACCGGTCACCAACGGCAGCGCCAGGTAGACCGGTGCTTTGCCGATGTTAGGCGGCACCTGGATCATCAATGGCTCAACGCGACCTTCCAGATTGAACAGGCTGCCGTCAGGCAAAATGCCGGTGGCCTGACTGACCACAATCTTGCCTTGTTTTAACGGATCAGCCTCAATCCCCTGATCCAAAAAACCCCACATGTAGCGGCCTAGCAACTGCGTGCGGGTTTTCATTTGGTAATCGTAGTAGCGGTCGTTGTGCTGAAAGTGCTGCGGGCGCAGGAGCATGCCTTCGCGCCAAATGACTTTATGAGCGTTCATGGTCAATCTCCTGCTTTGTCGAGGTAGGCCAAGGCGTTGTGGATGCCGGCTTGATCCAGGCGCAATGTTGCGTGGGTGCGTTCCACGGGCGTCAGCTGAACCACGTAGCGCCACTTGGTTTCCGGCAGATCGCGATAGGCGGCAAGGACACCGACGTATCGGCTGCCGCTGTCGACGCTGAGCTTGAGGTCCAGGCTTTCACCCGGCCGTAGCTCTAGCTCTTCGCTGGTCACAAGGTCCGGCGCCAGGGTTTCTTTCGGTCGCTCGTACAGGCTGAAGAAGTCCGCATTTTCGAAGGCCACGGGATTTTTCAGCTCGATCAAGCGCACGACAATGGGTGAGGGCCGTCCATGCAGGTCTGGGTTGAGCTGGTCGCTGGCGGCCAGCGTCAAATCCAGCTTGGTCAGCGTGGAGTACGGCGACAGCGTCGAACAACCAGCCAACAGCAACAGGGCCGCAAAAACTGACAGGGATTTGAAACAGTAAGCGTGAAAGCAGGACATGCGCGTCATCCTTGTGGGTCGGTGTGAAGGCTGTCGATCAGACGAACCTGTTCTTCGTAGGCCTGGGCGAAGTCTCGCGCCAACAGGCGTTCGCTCCAGTCGTCGTCTTGGCCCAGCGCGTGGTGATAACGCCCATAAGCGCGCCACAAACCGCCGTCGGTGGAAAACAAAGGCTGGTGACCGTCGCGCTCGAAACGCAAAGCCAAGTGCTGCGGCGCAAAGTGCTCCAGGGTGCTGCGCAAGGCGGCTCGGCTGGCGCTGAGCATGGCCACTTGATGGGCTTGCAGGTCATTGAACGAGCGGACGATTGAGCGCTCGGCATGGGTTCGTAACTGCGGGTCGAGCAACAACCCTTTCACTGCATCGCTGGCGGTGGCCGCATGCTTGATCGGATTGCGTTGCGTGTATTGCCCAGTGGTCAGTGCCAGGCGCAGTTCATTTTTCAACTCAGTGCGCGTGCGCAGGCTTTGCTGCAAATTGCCAATGCTGAGCTTAAACAGGCGAGCTGTTTCAACAGCCAACACTTCGCGACTTGGTTGGTCGAGGTCATCCACGCTCAGGCCTAGCGCTTCGGCGAAACGCTGCCAGAACATTTCGTTTGGATCGGGTAACGGTGCCGGTGCTGGGGCTGCGTCCGGCTCTGGCGTCGGCGGTATCAGCGTCGGCACGATCAAATGCTCACGCTGAATCGGCGCGTAATCGGCACATTGTTGGGGTTCGGGAGTCGGCGTGTCGATAGCTGACGGCTGTTGCGTGGCAGCCATGGGCGACAGGCCGAAATTGACATCCTCTGGGATGATCAGCGAATTGCGGGGTACGACCGATTGAGCGCTCGCTGCGTTGGACTCAGCGCTTTTGCGTATCACCTGTGCCCGAATGTCGAAGGGGCCGATGACGTACACAGCGCCGTCTTCGATGCGTACATTGCTTTCTTTAACCAAGCGCTCGCCGGTGGCTTTCAGGCGCACGCCATTAGTGCTGATATCCCGCAGTAAAAAGTGGCTACCGTTAAAGCTGATCTGCGCATGTTGGCGGGATACTTGGCTGCCGTGGTCGACGATCACCCAGTCGGAGTACTCCAGGCGGCCAATCGCGCCGCCCCTGGGTTCAAACACGCAGCGTAATTGCTGCGAAGGCGCGGCCTGTTCGGTGTTCACTATTTCCAGAACCAATTGCATTTGCTGCACTCCTTGCGGTCATTTGCCGCGGTTGACCACCTGTGGGTCACCGAGGGGACGATAGGTGTCGTCACTGAATTTGTAGTTGCCGCTACAGCCGCCGAGGCAGCATGAAACGAGCAGCGTCAGCACGATTGCTGGCCATTGACGAACGAACATCGGTAGGTCTCCAAGGTGTGCAGGCGGTGCTGCAAAGAAAGGGTTAAGTGAGGTCGACATAGGTCGTTCAGGTCCGAACGTCGGCGGGGCGAATATTCAGGCGTTCCATCCGGTACAGCAGCGTGCGGCGCGCCAACCCAAGCTGGCGGGCAGCCACAGTTTGATTGCCACCGGTTTTTCTCAGGCAATCGAGCAATAAGCCTCGTTCGATCTGCTCCAGACGCGCGCGCAGATTCAAGCTGCTGTCGCTGGGTTCCAGATCGCGGCGCAGCGCAAAATGCTCGGGTAATAGTTGGTCGCCGTCACACAGCAAAATCGCCCGTTCGACCAGCGCCTTGAGCTCGCGAACATTGCCGGGGAAAGCGTATTGGCAGAGCTGGTCCAGGGCTCCATCGGACCAACTCACCGGTTCGCGTTTTAGAAACGTGCAGGCTTGATCGGCAAAGTGACGCGCCAGGTCCAACGCATCGCCGCCCCGGTCACGCAGGGCAGGCAGTTCGATCGGGAATTGCGCCAGGCGGTAATACAGGTCTTCGCGAAAACGCCCAGCGGCGACCAGTGCGGCAAGGTCGCGGTGAGTGGCGGCGATGATGCGGACGTCGATTTTGTGGGTGTCGTTGGAGCCTAACGGGCGAATCTCGCCCTCCTGCAATACACGCAACAACTTGGCTTGTAGCAACAGTGGCATGTCGCCGATCTCATCGAGCAACAGCGTTCCACCATCCGCAGCATCGAACAGGCCGACACGATCACGGTCGGCACCGGTGAAAGCTCCTTTGCGATAGCCGAACAGCTCACTTTCCAACAGGCTATCTGGAAGCGCGGCACAGTTTTGAACGATGAACCCCTTGGATCGACGCGGGCCGTTTTCATGAATAGCCCGAGCGATCACCTCTTTACCGGTGCCCGTTTCGCCCCTGAGAAGCACGGTATAGGGGTTATTCAGCACCTTGCCGATCAAGCGACTGGTTTCGCGCATGGCCGGGCTTTTACCGATCAGTCCGTAGCCACTGGCAATCGGCACGGCACTGACCGAAGTCGAGGATATTTCTGAAGCCCGGCGCGAACGCTGTAACAGCCTTAGTTGTCCGAGCACGAACGAACCGAACTGCCCCAGCGAGTCAGCAAAACCCTGAAGTTCGCGATGCTCGCGGCTGGCGCACACCAACAAACCGCTGACGGCGTTGTGTTGATCGAGCAGGGGCACACACAGCAATGATTGCCAAGGGCGCCGTCCGGCCGGGAGAAACGTCGTCTCTTGCAGGCTGGCGCTCAAATTGCACAGGCTGACCACCTTGTTCTGACACAGCGCATACTGCAGCAATTGCTCGCCGTCATAGTCCGTTGGCAGGCTGGCCGCCGCACGCGGCTGCAAAAGCCCTTGCCAGTATTCGGCATTTAACACGAGGCTGGTGTGGGTGGCGTCCAGCAGGTACAGCTGACTGATTTCGCACGCACTGAGCTCGACCGACGCACGCACGAAATCGCCGAGCAACGTCGCTGCGTCCATGGCGCTGGAAAGGCGCGCGAACTGCGCTAACAAGTCATGGGCGTAGCGCAGTGGTTCGGGCACCCCTGAAAACATCACGACCACCTCATGCGAACTCACACGCGACGGCATCATGCGTGTCTAGAGTGGCGTGGACGCTTTTGAGTGTTGCTCCAGTGGCCATCGCATCGAGCAGGCGATCCGCAATCAGCGGCAATAGGTGCGAGTCCAGCAAGTGATCGATAAGTCGCGCTCCGCTGTCACTTTGAGTGCAGCGCTCAGCCAATAGATCGACCAATATTTGAGAGTGGCTGAAGCCCAGTTGGCGACGGGCCAGCCGTTCACCCAGGCGCTGCAATTTGATCTCGATCAGCTCGCGCAGTACCGGGCCGCTGACTGGGTAGTACGGCACCACCCGCATGCGCGCCAGCAACGCTGGCTTGAAATGCTGGCTGAGCACCGGGCGGATACTCTCTTCCAACGCTTCGGCGGTCGGACGATCACCATCGCGACACAGCGCTTGGATGCGATCACTGGCGAGGTTGGATGTCATCAGAATGAGCGTATTGCGGAAGTCGATTTCGCGCCCTTCGCCGTCATTGGCGATGCCTTTGTCGAAGATCTGGTAGAAGAGATTCAGCACATCGGGGTCGGCTTTTTCGACTTCGTCGAGCAGCACCACTGAATAGGGTTTCTGCCGCACGGCTTCAGTCAACATGCCGCCTTCGCCATAACCTACATAACCTGGCGGCGAACCAATCAGGCGAGAAACGGTGTGTTTTTCCTGAAACTCGGACATGTTGATGGTGGTAATGAACCGCTCACCGCCGTACAACAAATCCGCCAGCACTAACGCGGTTTCGGTTTTGCCAACGCCGCTTGGGCCCACCAGCAAAAACACTCCGACCGGAGCATCAGGTTTGTTCAGTCCGGCAGCGGTGGCGCGCATTGAGCGATCCAGCGCACTCACCGCTTGGTCTTGGCCCCGAATACGCAACCGCAGGTCGCTGGCAAAGGTGCTGACGCGGGTGTTGTGTTCTCGGGCTAACTGCGCCAGTGGCACGCCGGTCCAAGCGCTGATGACCTCGGCCACTTGACGCGGGCACACTTCGAAACTCACCAACCGCTCGATCTCATGGGCAGCGCTCAAGGCGCTATGAACATTGTGCAACTCGGTTTCAAGCGCCTTGAGTTCATGCGAGTTGTCTTCACCTGAATCGCTTTCGTCACCGCGAGCGAGGGCCAATTGCTGGCGCAGCTCAAGCAGGCGTTCAGCGAGTTTTCGTTGTTCGTCCCACGATTGCTCTACGGTGTGCTGCTCTCGCTCAGCGTCTTCGAGGCGGCCCTCCAATGCGCTTAACGCATCTTGATCAATGCTTAATCCAGCCTCGGCATCCCGTCGCATTGCATGGCACTGACGCCCACCTTCGGCCAGCTCGCTGCGCAGTTTTTCCAGGCGCTCAGGCGGTGCCGCCAAGCTAATGCGCACGCGGGCACAGGCGGTATCGAGTACGTCCACTGCCTTGTCCGGCAACAGGCGGCCCGAGAGATAACGCGCTGATAACTCAGCGGCCGCCACAACGGCATCGTCACGCAGATAGATGCCGTGACTCTTTTCATAAATAGGCGCCAATCCACGCAATATTGTGATGGCTTCGGTGACCGTCGGCTCATGCAACCGCACTGGCTGGAAACGTCGCGCCAGTGCCGGGTCTTTTTCAAAGTACTTTTTATATTCAGCCCACGTCGTCGCTGCAATGGTGCGCAACTCACCACGCGCCAGCGCTGGCTTCAATAAGTTGGCGGCATCGGAACCACCGGCCTGACCGCCAGCGCCAATGAGGGTGTGGGCCTCATCGATGAATAACGTAATGGGCTTAAGCGAGGCTTTGACTTCGTCAATCACGCCCTTAAGTCGCCGTTCGAACTCACCCTTGACGCTGGCGCCCGCCTGCAACAATCCCATGTCCAAAGACAGCAGCTCAACACCTTTTAGGGAGTGGGGCACCTCGCCCCGGGCAATGCGCAACGCCAACCCTTCAACGATGGCAGTTTTGCCGACGCCCGCCTCGCCGACCACGATGGGATTATTTTTACGCCGTCGGGCGAGAATATCGATCATCTGGCGGATCGCATCATCGCGGCATAGCACCGGATCAAGCTTGCCTTCGCGGGCCTGCTGGGTGAGGTTGTGAGTGAACCTGGCCAGCAACGATTCACCGGGAACAGCGGGTTTCCCCGCCGCCGGCTCTGCCTGTTCAGACAATGCGAAATCACGCAGACGGTCGGCGTTCAATTTGGCCATAATCGGTTGGTAGCGGCTGCCGGCATAGCGCATCGGGTTGCGCAGCAACGCCAGAATCAACGCCGCCTGCCCCACATGACTTTGTCCAAGCTCAAGCGTGGCAACCAGCAGTGCGTCTTGCAGCCATTGCACCAGTTCGGGTGCGAACACCGGATTGCGCGAAGCGCTCTGTTCATCTCGCGGCTGCAACGCAGCAGCCAGTTCACCGGCATCGACTTGCGCGTCCAGCAAGGCTCGGCTTAATAAGCCTTGGGGCCGCTCCAAGAGGGCCAGCAGCAGGTCTTCAATCAGAATCTTGCTGCCGCCCCGGGCGACGCAACGCTCGGCCGAGCCTTCCAGTTCGCGACGGGTTTCGGCGTCCAGGGCCTGAATAAGTTGTTGCAGGTCTACGTTGATCATAATCAGTCGTCCTTAATGAGTTTTGCTGCCGAGGGTGACGATGCCGTCGGCATATTCGCGTCCAAGCCAACTGGTCCAGCCGAGGCGGCAGGCGTTATGTTCGTCGAGGCGCAGCTCACGAATTTCTTCATGGCGAAGCACCAGGCGAATGTCGTAATCGAGGGGGTCGCGCAGGGTAAAACGCACCAGCGCGCAGAGCGGTTGATAACCCACTCCCGTAGGCAGGAAATCGAGGAAGCGCTGCCAATCCAGTTCCCGGATGTGCACGCGAAATTTACTGCTGCGATCACGCACGTATTCGCCCAGCACCAAGTCTTCGCCCAAGCGACTGTTCGCCATACCTAGCCGGTTACGTTGCTCCTCAAGAATCCGTACCGAACGCTCGATGCATTGCTCGATGGTCAACTCGGCGTGCTTGAAGTAGTAACGCAGTACGGACTCGATCAACGCGGCCGAGTGGGCTCGCAGGCTGAGCAAGCCCAAATAGGGCAATAGGCGTTTCCAGTTCAGCTCGTTGGTCTCGCGTATCGCCTTGTCCCCAAGTCCGATCAGCGCGAAGAGGTGCGCCGAAAACGGGTCCACCGCGCCGCGCTCGAAACGGGCGTGATAGCGATACTTGCGCCAAGTGGGCAGCAGCAGGCGTTGTAACCGGTGATGAAACAGGTCGAGAAAATCACGGGTCGACTCGCCCTTTCCGCCGTATTCCAGCGCCTGCTCGCCGTAAAAAGCCGGCAGCGGCGATCCGGCTCCAACCAGGCTGATCAAGTTCAGACGCAGCCGTGCGCGAGAACGCCCTCCCTCGTCGAAGAACTCCACGCAATCAATATCGCTGCTCGGGAAACCAAAGCTCGGATTCGCCTGAAACTCCACCAGATCGTAAAGTTGTTCTTCACTCATCGCTGTATTGGATAGGCGTAACTGGTCCATGACCTGAGGTACGGCCTGGAAGATCGAGAATTCGCGTATAGCTCGGCTCAACCTGCTTACAGCAAAGGTTGCAGGCCCATACGTGGTGCCCATTGGTACACCTCCCCCTGTGTGCTTTGCACATGTAGTTCGTGGTACGAATTGAGGCTGGCGTAGAGCGCAAAGAACTCGTTGAGAACCGAGGCGAACAGGAACAAATCGCCTTCGCCGACATAGCTCCTTGGGTCAATCAACAGCTCAGTGCGTAAGCCACGAACGGGCAACCCGCGATGCAACCGATCGACGTGCTGATGGCTGATGGACTTCAAACCGTCGAGCAGGGTTTTGCTGACGTTGCGAGCCTTCTGGTCGTAGTAGCGCGGCAAGTCGTAGGTTTCGAGAATGACCTTCAGCGCATTGACGTTGGCCAGCGACACATAATTCAGCGACATGTTGCTGATCAGCTTCCACAGGAAGTCGCGGTTCAATGGTGGGGCGTAACTGGACGTGGGCACGAGGATGTTGCGGAAGGTCAGCGCTTCCTGGGTTTCTTTGCTGCTGGAAATATCGCCAACCTTGAGCCGGCGCGGAAGGTTTTGATTGGTACAGGTCAGATCCACGGACACCGTCGAAAAACGCTCGATGTTTTGGTTGCCAAAACTCAGGTAGGTGTCCACGCCTTCATGAGCGTGGGAGGGCCGCTGCCGAACGCTGTAATGTGGGGCGTGATTGCCGTCATCGAAGCTGGAGTCATGCTCGAAAGACTCGAACGGCACAAAGCTCTTAAATGTCCCGCCCATCTCGTTCCCGCCCACCCCGTCGACGGAAAACACGCCGCAGTGACCTCGACCCTCTTGATGGGGCAGAAGCAGATACTCGTCTTCTTTTCCTTCAAGACGGATCGGAGACGCATCGTGCTTGAACAGGTTGACGATGGGCGTGCAGTACAGCTTCACGTTGTCTACCGTCGGGCGCTGGCGCTCCATGCCGTTTTTGCTGATAGAGAAATGCAACTCGATACCCTTAGCACCCTTGAGGATATCTTCCGAAAAGCTTTGTAGAGCGTCTAAGCCGGAGATATCAACGAACAGAAACTTCTCTTGAAACGCGAAGTACTCCTGGAGGTAGCGGTAACCACGGAAGGTGTTCAGCGGGTAAGGAATCAATGATTCGTCTTCGGCAAAACCCACGGGCTGGAGGCAGTTGGAGGGTAGGGTTAGGAAGCGGTCGCTGCGGCGCAGAGTGTTCACATGCTCAGTGCCAGCGCCCAATAGGTGCACTTCAACTTTTTCCAAATGGCGCAGCAAACTCAGATAGAGCGTCTGGCTAATGTATCGGTCACCCGCAAAATGCAGCCGAAGGCGGCGCAGCTTCAAGTCACCCAGATGGCCGTCACCTGGAATTTCCAAACGCAGCGTTAAAAGAGCGCCTTCGCCCTTTTCGGAATAGCTCAATGCAGCCAGATTTAGCGCCTGAACCTCTGTGGCATAACATGTCCGGAAACTGCAAATCTCCCCCTCAACCGGCTCACTTTTTACGTCTGTACCGCGAGCGGCGATTACGGTCGGGCCGGCTTGCGCAAGAGCTTCGAACTGCAACATGCTGAACGACGGCAGCGGACGCATGTAGTTCGGCCACAACAGGTACATCAAGGAATGAGTAAGCTCGGGCAGATCATCGTCAAGCTTCTCCCTCAAGCGCCCAGTCAGAAAGGCAAAGCCTTCAAGCAAACGCTCCACGTCGGGGTCGCTTCCACCCTGCCCCAAAAAATGCGCCAACGCCGGATTACGCTCAGCGAAAACACCGCCCAACTGGCGTAGCGCGTTCAATTCGCTTTGGTAGTACTGGTTAAAAGACACGGGCGATGAGCTTCCTGCACGAATGCTGTGTGAATGAGATGTAGCGTTCGGCGTGCTCCGCTGGAAAGTTCCACGTGGAACACGCTGGTATATGAAATAGAGCGTCGCTACTTAACTGTGATTTTTCCGCCGTTACTCAATCGGGCGGACAACAAGACCGATGACTTAACACCGTCAACTTCCAGTTGGCCTTCGATGGAGAACGCAAGGTTCAGCTGGTTACTCTCATTAGGCGTTGAGATGAGTTCAACCTTGGTAAGACGCGGCTCATACGCCTCAATGAAGCGCTTGATGTCTGTTGCTCCCTGAGTCAACGCATCGTGAAGACTCAGCGTCATATTGTTCAGGTCTGGCATCCCGTAGTCGGGCAGCGCTAGTACACTGCCCGCACGGGTGCTGAGCATTTTGGACAGGTGGGCAGTCACCGAATCCCGGGCGGCTTCCTCGAGGTTTTTGCTTCGCGAGGCAGGAGTTCCACCAAGGCGTTCGAAAAGACTGCCGTATGCCGTCATGAGTTATCTGCTCACTCTTTTTCCAGCTTGCCGACCAGCGACAGGGTGAAATCAGCACCCATGTATTTAAAGTGCGGGCGCACGTTCAGGCCCACTCGGTACCAACCAGGCTCACCTTCAACATCAGTGACGGTGACTTGGGCTGCGCGCAGTGGGCGGCGACCCCGAACGTCCGCGCTTGGGTTTTCCTGATCAGCAACGTACTGACGAATCCATTTGTTCAGCTCTTGCTCAAGGTCCGTGCGTTCTTTCCAAGAGCCCAGCTGCTCGCGCTGCAGCACTTTGATGTAGTGCGCCAGGCGATTGATGATGAACATGTATGGCAGTTGTGTGCCCAACTTGAAGTTGAGTTCAGAAGTTTTATCTTCCTCACTGATGCCGAAAAACTTCGGTTTTTGTACCGAACTGGCGGAGAAGAACGCTGCGTTATCGCTGCCCTTGCGCATGGTCAGGGAGATAAAACCTTCCTCGGCCAACTCATATTCGCGGCGATCCGACACCAGTACTTCAGTCGGAATTTTGGTCTCGATTTCACCCATGCTCTGGAAGTGATGCAACGGCAGATCTTCCACGGCGCCGCCGCTTTGTGGGCCAATAA
Organism: Pseudomonas sp. 10S5; assembly: GCF_035019745.1. Taxonomy (NCBI): domain Bacteria; kingdom Pseudomonadati; phylum Pseudomonadota; class Gammaproteobacteria; order Pseudomonadales; family Pseudomonadaceae; genus Pseudomonas; species Pseudomonas sp. 10S5. The sequence continues at coordinate 28,767 of NZ_JASJVL010000025.1, read as the reverse complement.
TGTTCGGGCACCAGCGAAATTTAGCGAAGCTGTCGGTGAGTTTGGTGGCGAAGGCGTAGGCGGTATTACCCCACAGATAATGCTCGTGGCTGTTGGCTACATTCTCTTTGTAGACAAAGCTCTTGACCGGATTTTCCTCGGGGTCATAGGGGTTACGCAGCAAGAACCGCGGTACGGTCAAGGCGACATAGCGTGCGTCTTCCTGCACGCGGAAGCTTTGCCATTTGGTGTAGTGCGGGCCTGAGAATTGGTCTTTGAGGTCTTTCAGGTCCGGTAAACCGGTGAAACTTTCCAGTCCAAAAAATTGCGGCCCGGCTGCGGCAATAAAGGGGGCATGCGCCATGCACGCAATGCTGGCGACATATTGCATGGTCTTGACGTCTGGCGAGCTGGGCGAGAAGAAGTAATTGGCAATAATTGCGCCCACTGGCTCGCCACCAAACTGACCGTATTCAGCCGTGTAAACATGCTTATAGAGGCCGGATTGATTGATCTCCGGCGAATCTTCGAAGTCATCCAGCAGGTCTTGCTTGGAGACGTTTAAGATCTCGATCTTGTTGTTTTCGCGGAAGTCGGTGCGGTCCACCAGCAGTTTCAGCCCGCGCCACGACGCCTCTAATGCCTGGAACTCGGCATGGTGAAGAATCTCATCCATTTGAAGGCTGAGCTTGGCATCGATCTCGGCGATCATGCGATCAACCATGGCTTTCTTGACCGGCTCGCCATTGTTTTGCGGCTTTAACAACTCTTCAATGAACGCCGACACACCCCGCTTGGCGATGCTGTAAGCCTCGTCGTTAGGCGTCAGTTTGGTCTCGGCAATAATGCGGTCGAGAATGCCGCTCTCCGCTGTTTCGGTGGTGTTTTGCTGCGATGCTTTGGTGCTCATAATGTGGGCTTCCTATGCGGATAAAGGCTCAAGCGTCGGGCTTTGCGGCTGCGTTCATCTCAAGTTCGCTCAGCACTCGGCTGCGTGATTCATCGTCGCTAAGGACGCTTTCAATCGCTTTGCGAAACGCTGGCGCATTACCTAATGGCCCTTTGAGAGCGACCAACGCATTGCGCAACTCCATCAACTTTTTCAGCTCTGGAATCTGATCAATCAGGCTGGCCGGGTTGAAATCCTTCATGGATTCGAAACCAAGTTTGATCGCCAACTCATCTGAACCACCCTCCTCCTGAAGACGGTTCGGTACGCTCAGTGTCATGTTGAGTTTTTGTTTGCTCAGCACATCGTCGAAGCTGTTCTTGTCGATGCTGATCGGCTTGCGGTCTTCAACCTTTCGTTCATCCGCTTGATGGGTGAAATCCCCCAACACCATCAACTTGAGCGGCAGCTCAACCTGTTCCTGCGAGTTACCGGTCGCGGGTTTGAACGTGACGTTGATGCGTTCCTTAGGGGCTATGGAGCCTTCTTTGGCCATGACTTTTCTCCTCTACAGTGATGACCCGAAGGCCTAGGGCAGTGCGACTTCGATATCGAGGTGACACAGCCGTTGAAAGATGTCGTCCTTGCGCTCGCGCACGACGGCGTTCTGCGGCAACAACTCGCAGCAGCGGTACAACAGATGCAAAACTTGCAGTGCGAGGTCCGGCTCCCAGGCCGCAAGTCCGGAGCTCAATAATTGTTGATCGAGGGTTTCAAGCTGGGCTTTGGCCAATTCGTATTTCTTGGCTTGATGACAAAGGCGAGCAAGGCTCAGTTGCCAGAAAAACCGTACTCGCCCTCCTTGGGCGGCCTGCAATCCCTGCTTGAGGAGTTGCACGGCAGGTTTGAGCCCATCCCTTCGCAAAATGGGCAACGCGTCTTCGTATGCCTCTTCCCAGACCGCCTGCTGATAGTCGGTTTGCACAGTCATCGGCGAACTCGCAGCTTGGAAATGCACTAAAACGTGGGCACTGATCCAGCTGCGTGTCTCGGCATCGGCGAAGGGCACGCCGTCATGAAACTTCAGTTCAACCACTGTGGGCAGGCGCTGCAAGAACAGCGAGAACTGCACTTCTACTTCTCGCATGGCGAGGTCAGCGTTAAGTCCTTGCTGACACTCCCAGGCCATACGCTGACCATCGAACCAGAATGGCGAAGCGGAAATGCTTGCCTCAAGGTCCACCAGCAAATCGGCAAACGCCCCTTGAGAAAAGCGGTCTTGATAGCTTTTTAATTTGTCCGCCGGTGGCCCGCGCAGCGCGGTGACGTGCTCAGCATTACGTTCGGGAAGCGTGTCAATCGGTAGCCATAGCAATGTCCGGTTGAGGCGCAAAGCGCGTATGTCGGTGGCTTTCTGGCGCAACCACCAGGTACACAATGTGCGGGCATTCTCCTGCTGACCACGCAGGGCTTTTTGCGCTTCTTTCTCGTTGTCGACTGGTGAACCCGGTGCAAAGAGTTGGCTGGCCGCCTGTTTGATCTGCGCAACGGTCGATTCCACGGGGCCGGGCAAATTATTCACGGCGCGATCAATCATCAGCTTCAGGCGCCGACACAGCGGCAACATCAAAGGCGCGTCACCCGCCAAATGCAGCGTCAACAATGTTTCCAGCCCATGAAGGCGTTCCAGCAGCAGCTGGAACAAGGGCAATTGCTCCTTGATCGGAACGCTCTCCACCAACACTTGGTCCATACGCGGCAACAGCCAACTGAATGCTGCCGCGCGGGTACGCACCTTAAGCGGATGCACCGCTTGCCAATGGTGCTGGCAGAGATGACAGAGCATGCCAACGCCAGCCATCAAACCGGCAAATGATTCTTTCTGGTACAACGCCCACACCAACCACGCCCCTACACGCAGGTCTTTGGACTGGGTTTGCAAAATCGCTTCGCTCAGGTCAAGCACCTTCTGCCAGTCGACCTTAATGCCCTCTTCCATGGACTGAGCTTTGTTCAGTTCAAGCTCCAGCGCTTCATATTCGTTGGAAAAACGAATGTCCTCGCCGCAGAAGTTGTCTTGGGCGATTGGCGTTTTAGCCACAACAAGGTAATGGGCGGAGCGTGCGCTTGAGTAGCTCATCCGAGGTAGCGACCGTTTGAGCAGGCATAACCATACTGAAGTGCATCGATACTTGGCGGGGTTGTATCAGGATGGTTCATGAAAGTTGCTTTAAACCGATTGCATTTGTCGTACGTCATAGTCGGGCTCCTCGGACGTTGGGCCGATCTTAAAATTGTGCAACTTATAAGTCTGTAGGATTTATTACCTTCTAATGTCGGCCTGCTCTGATGAAAACGACGAAACTTCGTACGGAGTCTTCCAGAACATGAAAGTCGCTGTTGTCTGTAGGAGATATCCTGCAAAAACATCGGAAGCTAGAGCAGTTTGAAAAGCTAAAAGAGGCTTGTTAAATGCTCCAAACCGCCGTATTTTTCTGCAACCCAATTATTAGTGCATATGTATCTGTACAACGATTGCCCCATATTTGTTATTGCGGCTACTGCAGCAATAAATATTAACTCCCTATAAAAGCATTGTTCGTTTTGCTCTAAGGGAGGGGTGCGCAAATAGTTGTCAATGTAAAACGACTAATATTCGCGAAGTTATTCAGGAGTACCGCTTGTGGAAAAACACGACCCCAATTCCTGCCGGGTATGTCTGGCGAATCGACCAAAAGAAAAAACCCCTCAGCAACTCGCCGCCCGGGAGGAGATGCAAAAACCCGCCCTGGCCGCAATTGCGCAGAGGGAAGCACGCCAAGAGGCGCTCTACCGCAGGGTGGCGGAGCAGAAAAAACGCGAGCGGGACAGCAAGGTGCCGGTCTTCTTGACCATCGGTGTGTTCTTCGACGGCACCTGCAATAACGCCAGCAACACCGCGATGGGCATTATGTGTGGCGCGCATCACCCGATTCAGCCGCTAGACCTCGACGCCAGTTGCAAACCGTATATGGCGGATGCTGACAGCAGTTATGGGAATGATTTAAGCAAGATACCAACCACGAAATCACCCACATCATGTTTGATGTCTTCGGTTTTAGTCGAGGCGCCGCAGCGGCCAGGCACTTTGCCACAGAAGTCGCCAAAGTTCGCAACGGTCCCTTAGACGTTGCACTCAATAACCAAAAAATTGCATTCAGCCCGGAATTCATTGGCCAATACAAAAAAGATATCCGCATCGGTTTTATCGGCCTGTTCGATACCGTGGCAGCTACGGGTGGGTTGAGTAACTTACTCAATATCAGCAGTTCAGTTACTCCCGGATTGAACATTGCATTGCCCTCGTCAGACTTCAGCTACGTGGTGCAATTAGTGGCTCGCGACGAGTGCCGAGACAATTTTGCCCTTAATAAAATCGGCCCCGATCATCCTGAAATTATCGTGCCCGGTGTTCACTCGGACGTTGGAGGAGGTTATCGCGCCGAGGCGGACGAATGCGTGCTGATCACTCCCATGCAGGCGCTGACGGTCGCGGAAAACTGTGACGTAAAAACCACCTCCATTTACCAGGACGCGCTGCAAGCCAAACTGCACATGATCGCTAAAGGCTGGCCCGCCGAGATGCTGGAAATTATTACTCCGCCCTCTATGGAGTTAGCGATTGACCCGCAGGATCGACAGGCACCCCGGGAAAAAAGAGTGTTTGCGGGCCTACAACTCAAGCGAACAGTACGCGGAGAGTTGTCGCGTGTGTATTTGCGGGTGATGTACACCCTGGCGAAACAAAAGAAGGTACGTTTTACCGATATCGATGAGCAGCGTGCTGACTACAAGCTCCCTCAAGACCTCCAATCGCTGTGCGACCGCTTTGTGGCCGGTGATTACAGCACCACACCTGCCGAAGAAGCTTAGTTAAAGCTGCGCTATATCCATACCTCCGCCCATTGGAACAACCCAGTGACTAAGCGACATGGGGAGGGCCTGAAGCTTTTTTACTTTAATGCACCGACGGAAAACGGCATACGCATCCAACACCCTCACGTAATCAAGGGCCAACGATGAAGATCAAAAAGCTGTGGATATTATTGGGTCTAGCAATGATTGCAGGATGCCAGGCCGCCGACCCGTTGTCCGGCGTTAATGACCCCCATCACCCATGGTGGGATCTGCGATTCTCCGCGCCGTACTATATGACGGGTTGGGTCGAGATGAGCGCGGTAGTGGACATTAATAACCGATTCTTCCCACGCCGAGGTGGCGGCGGAATTGGCATTGAAGTTTTCCAGAATGACGACATCGACGATGCTAGGGGATGGTCGGATACCGGTGGAAACGGGAGCTTTGTCACCGGTGCCGATCTCCCGAAACGGGTCTTTGTGCGCTGGCAATCCTCGGTCGAGCCTCAAACCTATCAGGGCTGGATAGAGATCCCGGAAGAAGCCCGTCAACTGATGCGCTACTCCATCGCTCGACGCTGTGCCAAATACCCTGACCGCCCAGCATCCTGGCACCCCAGCCTGACCCTGGGGCTTGCACCCGGCGGTATCGTGCAAGTGTGGGTGTGGGATGAGTGTTTACGCCGAGTCGCCTTCAACCGCGTACAAGTCGAAGTCGAAGTCGAGCCTTTAGGCCCGTATCTGGGCAAATCAAACGGGCACTACTTCCAACAAACCAAGGACTCGAAGCAATACATCGAACGCTTCGGCATTCCGCATGGCAGTTGGTGATCCTACCCCACCCACAAAAGCATCTTTACTCTACGTCTCAAGGCGCATCACATGAAGGCGCTATGGAAATGGCCTCACACCTGTGGCTTAACGAAGGTAATAATTTTGAAGCTGTAGTTGAATACGGGCCTGCTGACAGTTACGCGAACGGACGCAGGTGCAGACAAAACAATCACGGTACTTGCAACTGCAACGAGGGTCAGTTTCATACAACGCTTCCTTGAGGATTAGTGGGTTTAGCACTGAGATGCCGACGGCGCATCAGGCGATAGGCTGCCGGGATGACAAACAGAGAAAGTAAGGGTGCCGTGACCATGCCGCCGACCATGGGCGCTGCAATGCGGCTCATTACTTCGCTACCGGTACCGCTGCCCAACAAGATAGGTAAGAGGCCTGCAATGATGACGGCCACGGTCATGGCTTTGGGCCGAACGCGCTGCACAGCGCCTTCACGAATCGCAGCCACCAGCCCGCGCTCAGTGCTGTCGCCAAGGTTTTCACGCTCAGCCCAGGCGTTCTTCAGGTAGAGCAGCATGATCACGCCAAATTCGGCAGAAACACCGGCCAAGGCGATAAAGCCGACACCCGTGGCGACCGACAGGTTGAATCCCAATAGATAGAGGAACCAGGCCCCTCCAGTCAGTGCGAATGGCAGAGTGGCCATGATCAGCAACGCTTCATCAAAGCGAGCGAACGTCAGGTAGAGCAGCACGAAGATGATCAACAGCGTGGCAGGTACCACCAGTTTGAGTCGTGCGTTAGCCCTTTCGAGAAACTCGAACTGTCCTGAGTAACTCAGGCTCATCCCAGGTTGCAACTTCACTTGCTCACTGACCATCCGGCGTAGATCGGCGACTACCGAGGCAATGTCCCGGCCACGCACGTCGATATACACCCAGCCTGAAGGTCGAGCGTTCTCACTCTTAAGCATGGGCGGGCCATCGCTGACCTTGATCTTCGCCACGGTACCAAGGGTGATCTGGCTGCCCAGAGGGGTGTAGATCGGCAATTGCTCCAGTGCGCCGAGCGAGTCACGCCACTCACGAGGGTAACGTACGTTGATTGGGAAACGAGCCAGCCCTTCAATCGTCTCCCCGACGTTTTCACCGCCGATTGCGCCGGCCACGATCGACTGCACATCGGCAATATTCAGCCCATAGCGGGCCGCAGCTTTACGATCGATATCTACGTCAATATAACGGCCACCGGTCAGTCGTTCGGCCAACGCTGAACTGACACCCGGCACGTCCTTGGCCACACGTTCGACGGCTTGGGTGACGGCATCGATCTCCGTCAGGTTGGTACCGGCGACCTTCACACCAATCGGGCTTTTGATTCCGGTAGCCAGCATGTCGATGCGGTTACGAATCGGTGGTATCCAGATGTTGGTCAAGCCTGGGACACGTACCACTCGGTCCAGCTCCTCCACGAGCTTTTCCTGGGTCATCCCTGGGCGCCACTGCTTACGCGGCTTGAACTGGATGGTGGTCTCGAACATCTCCAGCGGTGCCGGATCGGTGGCGGTTTCGGCGCGACCCGCCTTACCGAAAACGTGTTCGACTTCGGGCACGGTTTTGATCAGGCGGTCGGTCTGTTGCAGCAGCTGCGCCGCCTTCTGCGCCGACAACCCCGGCAAGGCCGAAGGCATGTAGAGCAGGTCACCCTCGTCCAGCGCAGGGAGAAACTCGCCACCCAAGCGAGAGATCGGCCAAAGCGTACTGAGAAAGACCAGTAGCGCAACCAACAAGGTGATTTTGGGCCGACGCAGCACCGCGTCCAGGGCCGGCTGATAGATCCTGATCAACCAACGGTTTAGTGGGTTCTGTTGCTCATTGGGAATTCGTCCACGAATCCAGTAGCCCATCAACACCGGTACCAGAGTCACCGACAGTCCGGCCGCCGCCGCCATGGCGTAGGTTTTGGTGAACGCCAGGGGCCCAAACAGGCGGCCCTCCTGCGCCTCCAGGGTGAACACCGGAATGAACGACAGGGTGATGATCAACAGGCAGAAGAACAGCGCCGGCCCTACCTCAACCGCAGCTTCGGTAATCACATGCCAGCGATGTTCGCCCTTAAGTTCCTCGTCGGGATGGACCGCATGCCAGGCCTCAATCTTTTTGTGGGCGTTTTCGATCATCACCACCGCGGCGTCGACCATGGCACCAATGGCAATGGCAATCCCTCCCAAAGACATGATGTTGGCGTTAATCCCTTGGTGACGCATGACGATGAAGGCAATCAGCACCCCAACTGGCAACGAGATAATGGCTACCAGTGACGAGCGCAGATGCCACAGAAATATCCCGCAGACCAACGCGACGACAATGAACTCCTCGATCAGCTTGTGGCTGAGGTTTTCCACGGCACGATCAATCAACTTGCTGCGGTCGTAGGTGGTGACGATTTCTACCCCGGCCGGCAGACTGCCTTTGAGCTCGTCGAGTTTGGTCTTGACCGCCGCAATGGTTTCACGAGCATTCTTGCCGCTGCGCAGAATCACCACGCCACCAACCGTTTCACCTTCGCCGTCGAGTTCGCTAATACCACGACGCATCTCCGGCCCCAGTTGAATTGTGGCCACATCGCCAAGAGTCACTGGCACGCCACCAGCCCCGAGTTTTAGCGGGATCGCCCGAAAGTCATTCAGTGTCTTCAGGTAACCGGAAGCGCGCACGATGAACTCGGTCTCCGCCAGTTCCAGCACAGCACCGCCGGTTTCCTGATTTGCCTTGCCAATCGCCTTGGTCACCTCAGACTGCGTGATACCCAGGCTGGCCAGCTTGAGCGGATCGAGCTGCACCTGGTATTGCTTGACCATGCCGCCGACAGTGGCTACTTCTGCCACGTTCGGCAGGGTCTTGAGCTCGAACTTGAGAAACCAGTCCTGAAGTGCGCGCAGCTGCGCCAGATCATGTCCACCGGTGCGATCTACTAGGGCGTATTGATAGATCCAGCCCACCCCGGTGGCATCTGGTCCCAAGGCCGGTTTGGCCGTAGCTGGCAAGCGGCTTTGTACCTGGCTCAGATACTCCAGTACGCGTGAGCGAGCCCAATACAAATCGGTACCGTCTTCGAACAGCACGTAAACGAAGCTGTCGCCGAAGAAGGAGTAACCGCGTACGGTTTTGGCTCCCGGTACTGAGAGCATGGTGGTCGCCAGCGGATAGGTCACCTGATTCTCGACAATTTGCGGCGCTTGCCCCGCGTAGGGGGTGCGGATGATTACCTGAACATCGGAGAGGTCCGGCAGTGCATCAATGGGGGTGCTCTGAACCGACCAGACGCCCCAGGCAGTGACGAACAGCGTGGCCAGCAGGACCAGGAAGCGGTTGGCCACCGACCAGCGAATAAGACCCGCAATCATGGCTGGCTCCCAGAGCGTTCCAGCCGCTCAACGCGCAGACCATCATCCGTCTGGCTGACAGCGATCCTAACCTTGTCGCCCGTTTTTAGGCCCTTCATCAGAACTGGAGTGGCGAGAGGGAAAGTCATCGTCATGCCTGGCATCCCCAATGTCTTGAAGGGACCATGGGCGAGCGTGACTTCTTTGTCGTTGATCTCAACGATCTGACCATCGGCCTCATGCATAGCGACGGCGGTTACAGTAGATGGCGTAACTTCCAGTGAGCTTGCGACAACGCCCTTGAGACTGGCCTCCGAATCGAGCAGGAACTGGCCAGAGGTCACCACTTTCTGCCCCTCTTCCAAGCCCTTCAATATCGCCGTCTTGCCGTCGTAATCCTGGCCTAACTGCACCTCCACCGGACGATAGCGGCCAGCGTCTTCAGCGAGCATGACCAACGCACGTCGACCGGTACGAATGACGGCCTCGCTCGGCACCCACAAAACACTTTGCTCCGTCGAACGATTGAGGCTTACCTCTGCGGTCAAACCTGGTCTGAGTCGGCCATCCGGATTGGGTAACTCAACGCGAACGCGAAGTGTGCGACTGTCCGAACTGGCTTCAGGAAGAATCGCACTGACCACGCCCTTGAGCACAACTCCAGGGAACGCGGACAAACGCGCTTCGGCTGCTTGCCCTACGACGATTGATCCAGCTTCCGACTCTGGTACAGCCACGGCCAGCCATACAACGCTCAAACCATTAACACGAGCCAGCGTCTCGCCTGCGGCCACCGTCATACCTTCACGCACACTCAGCTCTTGAAGCACGCCACCAATAGGGCTGGTCAGAGTCAGGTTAGGTTGAACTTTGCCACTGCGCTCAACTTGAGCAATTAACGTAGGTGGCATTCCGGTGAGCCGCAATCGCTGGCGGGCCGCTGTCAGCAAGCCAGCATCGCCACTACGCTTGAGGGCGAGAAATTCCTCCTGAGCAGCTGCCCACTCCGGCACCAAGATATCTGCCAAGACGGCATTTGCTTTCAGCACATCACCAGGTGCATGGGCATACACGCGCTCGACAAACCCCGCCGTACGGGCCTGAATGACTGCAACGTCTCGTTCATTGAAGGCCAGCACACCTACCACGTTCAGTGTCGAGGCAAACACGCCTCGACTGACGCTAGCCAGTCGTACACCCAGGTTCTGAGTCAGACTTGGATCAATTCGAATGGCAGCGCTGTCCCCCTTGGTATTTGCGTATCGAGGGATCATCTGCATGTCCATAAAGGGTGACTTACCCGGCTTATCGAATTTCTGTTGTGGGTACATGGGGTCATACCAATACAGAACTTTTTGATCGGCAGAGGCTTTGGGCTCCTGATCCGGCACGACACCCGTTGCTCCGCTCATTCGCGGTTGAGCTAACCAGTAACCACCGGCAACACCCAAGGCAATCGAGATGCCAACGACTGAAAGCCCTTTCCATACTTTAAAAATCATCGAGCGGACTCCCCATAAGAGAAATACAGGCGAGCTTTGGTCAGAGCACGTTGCTCTTCGACGTCAATCTGCTTGAAACGGGTTTCGATGAGTTGGCGTCGGGCGGCCATAACCGAGTTCAAATCACCCTTGCCGGAGCGGTAGCTGGCCATGGTGAGTTCGACCTTTTCTTTAGCCAGCGGCAACAAGCTTTCCTGATTACGGCTGACTGCACGATTGAGGCGCTCGTAGTCGGCCAGCTCATCCTCCAGTTGCTGGGTATGCTCGCGTGACGCGGCTTCGCGCTCAGCCTCAAGCTGGTTGAGTTCGGCGTACTTGGCCGCAATCTTGGGGTTCTGTCGAGAGTCCGGAAACAGCTGGAGATCCCATGAAAACTGGACGCTGACCATGTCACCAAACTGTTGGCCTCGATGCTGATAGTTGAGTTCCCAGCTCCAGTCAGATTGCTTTTCCGCCTCAGCTTCACGGATCTTGGCTTGTGCTTCACGGGTCATTGGCACAAACGCCGCCAATTCGGGGTGATGTTGCAGCTTATGGGAGTAACCAGAGGTTTCGATGGGCAAATCAGGCCAGCTGCCCACGGGTTTGTCGTTGGCGGCAGGACCAATCCAGCGCTTGAGGGCAGCTCGGGCCTGTGCACGTTGGAGAGCCAAATCATCCTGCTGCTCCGCCAGTTGAGCGGCCTCCTGTTTGGGTGTCACCGCATCGGCGGGCTGGGCGCGGCCGCCTGCAATCTGAGATCTGACGGTATCGGTCAGAAGACGGTTTTCTTTGTAGAAGTCCTGGAACAACGCATCTTTACGCTCAACCGAGTAGCTACTGATCCAGGCTAACGCCGTGGATTGGCGGACGTTCAGACGCGTCACTCGACGCTCAGCGGAAGCTCGATCAACGGCCGCATCCGCAACCTCGATACGTGCTCTGCGCTTGTCTCTGCTGGGCATCTCCTGCCTGATCCCGACCATTTGCATGGTCATGAAGTCTCGGTCAATGCTCCATCTGTCGGGACCACCAATGGGGTAGTTCTGCACGCCCAGCAGCAGCTTGGGATCTGGCAGTTCACCGGCGGGAATGGCCGCGCTTGTGGCTGCTTGAATTTTGGCGTCTTGCGCGGTCAACGACGGCGCATTGTTTTCGGCCAGCCGCAACGCTTCATCGAGTGTCAATGCGCCCGCGAGGCTCGGCAATGCCAGCACGCTTGCCGCCAGGCCGGCCACGAGGGGCCAACCTGTGCAATAGCACTTGGAGTTCATGTTCACGATTCCTGTGATGATCCGCCGCGCGCTTCATAAACATGCGCGCAGATATGCCATCCCGCTTACGCGGAATGAGGCTCAGTGAGGTACAGGAATCAAGTACGGGGCGGGCGCCATACCCCTGAAGAGGTTTGTACTAGCAGAAAATGGCTGGAGAAGGACACAACGAGAGGGCTGGACAAGGTGAGAGGAGGCTTGATGATCGACACTTGCAGCATGCCGCCGGTTTTGCATTCCTGGCCTGGCTTGCAGGGTTTACCAGAATCTGTGGGACTTTTCATGTCATGGCAGCAGTCCTGCCCCATACCATCCATCATCGCCATGCCTATGGTTTTCATTGGGCATGGTTCAGTCGATGCCTGAACACCCGCCATCCCACTAAGGGGAAGCGCCAAACTAATCAGGAAGATGAGGCAAAACCGCAGATAGCGTTTCATGGGCTGGAGTGTAGACGGTGCGAATGACCGTTACAATTCACCATTAAGACTCCTTTATTGGCTATCACCACACATGATCTTAGACAATAAAGTCTGTCTCCACCGCCCCAAAGAAATCACAGCCTGTGGCGTAGCCAAAAAAACAATAAAGACTGTCTCTGGTGCGGTAAATGGCAGGAGCGGTCGAGACTCTAGCTAATAAAGACTGTCTCTTTTGAAAGACGCGTTGAATGTCGCATTTTCTCCATAAGACGGCGTGAACCTCCTAGGCCTGCGCATCATGCGCATCAATGAGCTGCCAAACTCCCATCAACTGGCAAAGCGGTAGGAATCGATGACGCTAGCCGCCGAATTACCAGCTAAAACAAGAGGGCGGCAATCTTGTCCAAATGGGTTTGGCGCTTTTTAGGTTAAGTTCGTTAGCGAGCCGCAGCCAAGAGGGCGGCCAGTTGCACCATATAAATCTCGCGGTTGCGGCCTTGGTCATGACGCGAACGTCCGTTCGTGGGTACGGCAGCTCAACCACGGCGCCATTTGTATACTTCGGTTTTTCAGGATCCTTGAGGTATGAGTAAGGTGTGTTTGCCCGTAGCGCCAAGATGGACAGAGCAATTGTGAGATCTCTCATGAAAACGTACATTTTGATCATTGAAATTGGAGAGTTGCGCTATTGATGATGCTAATCGTAGCTCTCACAACTAAACAGGTGCCTGATGCACGCATGTTATCCCTTGGCATAAGGCTAAGCCTTCAGTTTCAATGTGGATGCTCTAACAGCCCGGAACTGGCAGCAACAATCGGCCTCTCCTGGCCGGTTGCAGCTGTCAGCTCAGGCAAACTCTAGCCAGAAGCGAACATCTAACCTGCTTGGTGATGACTTCACCGGACGGACCCGGGCCGGATTCAACCAGCACGTTTCTTGATCATGACCGGCAGAAGACGACCCGTTGCCGCTGGCCCAAACCGTCTCAATCCCTACTGAAAATCACTCCAAAGCAACAGAAAGGTGTGGCGCCCGGGCGCCTGCGAACCTTGGTAGTTAGAAGCAGGATCAGCTGTAGCACCACGTCGTGACGGAGGGTCGGAGCTGTCTTTGTCCGTCATGGTGTTATCAAGCATTCCTCGCTCCGCTGAAATTGATCAGAGGGTTCAGCGATGCACGTGTGCTGTCACCAACGATTCTTCTGCGTTGGCATCGCGTTTCAACCATTCTGCTGGTGGGCAGCCAATCACATTTAAAAAACCTTTTGAAAAAGACGCCTGCGAGCTATAACCAACCGACACAGCGATGACCTTGATCTGTACCCCGTCACGAAGCATGTCTTGGGCCACTTTCATCCGCCAGGCCGTGACGTAGCCCATTGGTGAGATACCCATGATTTTAGTGAAATATGCCGAAAACTTGGATCGTGACATGTTCGCCAGCCCCGCAAGGTTCTCTACGCTCCAGAGCGCGTCGGGCTCCAGATGAACGCTGTTAAATACTGAGCCCAATCGGCCATCCTGTAGCGCATAAAGCAAACCGCTGGATATCTTTCCGGAGCTAACGGCACGTCGAACTATCACAACAAAAATATATTCGAGAAGCAGGTTGAGCGCCTTAATTTTACCTGGAGCGGCTTCGTGAAACTCGTAAAGGAGCGTACTGATTACGGGGTTGAGATTAGCTAAATCCTTGAATGGGAAGACTAGCGTTTCCTTTAGGCCAAGCGGGAATGTTTTGAGGGTGTTGCGCCCAAACTGGAATGAGGCACAGATCAAATCGGCGCCGCCAACTGAACTCGAACGTAGCTGATATTGGCAACTGCTCGGACAAAACAAAATACTAGGCTCGGTGATCGATATCTTCGGCACTCCAGGCTGCACCATGTCGATCCCGCCATGGCTGACCACGTGGATAAATGCCATACCAGGCGGTTTATCAAGGACCAGCGTGCCATCAACTCGTCCGGAGAAAAATAGCCGGCCTTGAAGGTTCGTGCGTTCGAAGAACTCGGACAGAATATCCATGATAGGGACAACCAGATAAAGACTCTGTACGCGCAGACAAAACAGAATCAAGCGTAGAGATAGGATGAAGTTCTCGCCGATGGTAATGATTAGCCCGCAGGGGCGCCATGGCACAGAGCAGACTTCTTATCTACGATCGGAGTTATTGTCATGAGCAACGACACAACACGCCTCGAACATTATGTAGATCCAGCAAACCCTGCACTACCATCTACAGGCATGAAGCTTGACCTTTCTCGGGCCGCCCTAGTTGTCATTGACCCTCAGGTCGATTTTCTCAGTCCTGAGGGTGTGAGCTGGGACGTTTTTGGTAAGAGCATCGTTGAGCACGATACCGTTAAGCACATCGGTCAACTGTTCGCTGCGGCCAAGGGTGCAGGGATCACAGTGGCGGTCTCGCCTCACTATTACTACCCGTGCGACCATGAATGGCATTTCGGCGGACCGCTTGAAAAGGTAATGCACAGTATTGGAATGTTTGATCGTACGGGTCCTACGAATCTAGATGGCTTCGAAAACTCTGGCGCTGATTTCATGCCCGAGTATAAGCAGTACATTCTTGACGGCAAAACCATCATTGCCTCACCACATAAAGTATACGGTCCAGAAACAAATGACTTGGCACTTCAACTGCGCAAGCATGGCGTGTCGCAGATTATTCTGGCCGGCATGGCCGCAAATCTCTGCGTCGAGTCGCACTTGCGTGAGTTGCTTGAGCTTGGTTTTGAAGTGATCGTGGTTCGTGATGCTACCGCTGGTCCAACGACTCCAGAAGGTGATGGTTACTTGGCAGCGCTGATCAATTATCGCTACATCGCCAATGGTCTTTGGACTACAGCGCAAACCGTCGAATTTCTCCAAGCCAAATAGAGTCGGTACGAGTCGGCTGGTCGCAATGCTGCGACGCAGCTGACTGTGAGGATAGAAAATGCCAAAGCTCAACGGGCGATTTCGTCAGCAGACTTCTGCGGTGATCCAGTCTGCAATAACCAGCGCTATAGCTACGACGATAGCGAGCCCAGCGGATCTCTCACTTGGGGATTTCCTTTCCTACGAGTCAAAAAACTGGTCGATTGCATGGTTGACCATCGTTCCATTCGTGCTGCTTGCGACGCCACTGATAAAATGGCTAACGTCATTTTTCGTGCAAGAAGAACCTTCTCCAGTTTCCCTAACGAGCGATCTTGATTGATACCTTCCTTGCTGAAGCCTCTCTAAGGTCAAGTCGAGGCCGACGTGCATAGCAAATCACAGCGTGCGGCCTCGGACGTTGTAACGCTAGATTTGCAGCATACCTCCGTCTACAAATAGCTCAGAGCCAGTAACGAAGCTGCTGTCTTCTGAAAGCAGGAAGACTGCTGCCTTTGCTATTTCTTCCACTCTAGCAAGCCGACCCAGAGGGATGGCAGCCGCCATGCGGGATTTGATCTGAGCGACTTGCTCCAGATCCATTCCTGGTGCCTTGAAAGCTCCCGTGTCGGTAGGGCCAGGGCTGAGCGCATTTACCCGGATGGCGCGGGGTTTCAAATCGTTGGCCCACGAACGTGCGAACGAGCGAATAGCGGCTTTGGATGCGCCGTAGACGCTTCTTGCAGGGTTGCCTTTGGATGCCGCGACTGACGCGGTCAATACAATGGATGCGCCATCGGATAATAAGGGCAATGCACCTTGGACAGTCAAAAGGGTGCCGCGTACGTTGGTGTCGAAAATGTGGTTGTACTGCGCTAGCTCGATCAAACCCAGTGGTGCGCTGGCCTGAACTGCAGCGTTGGCAAATACCATGTCCAATCGACCTTTATCCTCACCAATTATTTGAAACAGTCGCTCGAGGTCATCAAGGTTACCGATGTCGCCTTGAATACCCCTTGCATTGCTACCAATCAATTGAACCGCCTCATCGAGTGCCAGTTGACGGCGGCCGGTTATAAACACGAAAGCACCTTCGTTTACCAGCAGTTGTGCTGTCGCCAATCCGATGCCTGAGCTAGCACCAGTAATCAGCGCGATTTTTCCATCGAATCTTCCCATGATGGGTCTCCAGTATTGCAGGTGTCAGGGATAGACCTAGAGATAGGCCAGCGCGCCAAAATAGTCTTTCTTGCCGATGGCCATCCCGTTGTGGCTAAGGATGTTGTGGGCAGTAGTGACGTGAAAAAAGAAATTCGGAAGCAATACCGACAGCAGATACGTGTCACCGCGCAAGACGCCATTGACACTGCGAAATCGAAGGTCGACTGGCCGTGATTCACTCCCGGCAAGTTGCTCCGGTACGATTGCGTCCAAAAAAGTCTCGGTGTGCTCAACGCAGCATCAGCTCTGCGAGCGTGCGCTCGGTATCGGGAAAAAACGGTGGTTGAATTCCTGCGAGACGACCGATTCCAGACTTGGCATTGTCGCTTGCACGCTGCACCTGGCCAGCAAGCGACATCATGTTGGGGGCTAATCTGGCCTGAACGAGAACAGACTCCTCTATGCCGTTTTCTTCGGCATACCACTTCGCCAAGTCTAGATAGCCAGCCAGTATGTTGAGATGCCGCAACAGCACGGGCACAGACAGGTCGTACATAGAGAATGCCATCTGTATCTCTCAGTCGTTGTGTTGAGGGCATCCAGCCGGGATGCCCTCAAAGGTGGGATATCAGGCGCCTACGGCGTAGCGTTCCAGCCAATGTGCGTACTGTGCAGGCAGAGTCCATGAGGCCTTGTCGACACCTAGTTTGCGGGCTGCGTGGTATGGCCAGTGCGGGTTGCTGAGCATTGCGCGGCCAAGGCTTACCAAATCCAGTTGATTTTGTGCAACAGCTTGGTCAGCCAGCTCTGGCGTATCCACGCCCCAAGAGGTCGTCACGGGCAAACCGGTTTCGTTGCGAAAGCGCTGCGCTATGGGTGCGAGGAATGCAGGGGTGCCCCACGGTACATCAGGAGTTGCTGTGGAAAAGCCCATGCTGACGTCAAGCAGATCAACGCCCATGGTCTTCAAGATTTTCGCCAGCTCGATGGATTCCAGCAGCGTTTCCTCATCACGGCCGTCATATTCAATGACGCCAAGACGCACCACTAATGGCAGTTCTTGTGGCCAGACTTCACGGACCGCAGCTAACGTTTCAATGATGAAACGGCTGCGATTCTCGAAGCTGCCGCCGTATTGATCGGTGCGCTGGTTGGAGTGCGTGGAGAGGAAACCCATCGCCAGGTAGCCGTGGGCGAAATGCAACTCCAACCATTCGAAACCAGCATCACGTGCCCTGATCGTTGCCGAGACAAAGTCCGCCTTGACGCGCTCTATTTCAGTGATGGTCATAGCTTTGGGCACTTTTGGCAGACCGCCTCCGAGCGCAATGGCGGATGCTGATAAAGTCTCCCATCCTCGTGAGTCAGTCACAGCAATGTGATCGTCGCCTTCCCATGGGCGATTCGCGCTGGCCTTGCGACCGGCATGTCCAATCTGAATGCCCGCGATGGAGCCAGCGGACTTGATTGAACTAACAATCGGCAGTAGTGCTTGCGCCTGTTCGTCATTCCAGAGACCAGCACAGCCAGGGGTAATGCGCCCTTCTGGAGAAACTGAGGTAGCTTCAACAACCACCAATCCTGCGCCACCACGCGCCAATGATGCGTAGTGGCTGTAATGCCACTCATTGGCGATGCCGTCGATGGAGGAGTACTGGCACATCGGCGTAACGACAATCCGATTGCGCAGGGTCACGCTCTTGAGCTTGAAAGATTCGAATAAGGCTGACATGTCTGACCTCCAAAATAAGAAGCGTGGCGGCACAACTGGGCCGCCACAAAGGGTTACTGGCCGAAAGCTGCGGCGTAATTTTGGGCCAGCGCTTGAACCGCCAGCATGGGCGAATAGCCGATGTTGATTTCCATTACCTCGTTGCTGTCGTCGCGCGTCAGCACGGTGATGGCATTGATGGATTCACCGGTATGAAGGGTGGCGTCGTATTGAACAAAGGTCTTGTTACCCACGACCGCCATGGCCGGTGGATTGCGCGATGCGTACATCGAGCCAAGATTTAGGATGATCTCGCGAGCCTTGACCGGTCCGGTCGAGGGTGCCGCGAGAATCGAGGCTGTCAGCACTACATTGCCCGCAAGTTCGGAAAGAAAAGCCGGACCTGTCTGGTTGCTGGTACTCATGATCAGTTTCACCTTCTTTAATAGGGTGGTGGACCAACGCTTATCAGCTGGCGATAGTGCGCATACGTTTCAGGGTCGGAAACACTTCCGAAGGCTCTGGGCGCTGGGTGTAATCGGCGTTGACTTCGGCGTACTGGATGATGCCGTCCTGGCCAATCACGTAGCGGGCTGGCATCGGCAGAGTCCAGCTGTCTTCGCCGTTGAACACAGTGATGTCGGCGCCGACGGCTTTATGGATTGCTTGCAGATATTCCGGAACGTCCCAGCGCACGCCGAACGCAGCAGCCACTTCGCCGCCCTTGTCGCCAAGGATAGGGAAGCCGAGTTTGTTGTCGCGCTGTGACTTGCGGCTGTTAGCGGCAGTTTGTTGGGATACGGCAACCAGCGTAGCGCCGAGGCCTTCGATCTCTTGGCGGGCTTCTTCCATGGCCTGCAAATCAAAGTTGCAGTACGGGCACCACACGCCGCGATAAAACGTCAGCACCAAGGGGCCTTTTGCTAACAGCTCCTTGGAAGAAATCATTTTGCCGTCCGGATCCGGAATCGAAAATTCAGGGGCTACATCACCGGCTTTCAAAGCGCGGCCGGGAGCGCCGCTGGCAATCAGTTCCGCCACAGCGCGATGCAACGCTTCGACGACATGTAGGGGTGCCATCTTGGTTTCAAATTCAACTTTCAGTGCGTCGAGTTTCGATTGCAGAGTCATGGGATATTTCCTTGCGTTGGGCTTGGGATGAGTCAACTATGTCCTATGCAATATCCCGCCAGTAGACGTCTTATTTGAGTTTCAGTTATTCACTATGGCTATGAATGATCATCTGTTCGGTCTTCGTCTGTTCCTGCGGGTATCGCGCAAGGGCAGCTTTTCCGCCGCTGGGCGGGAAATGAACATTCCCCAGCCCACCGTTTCGCGGATCATTTCCCAGCTTGAAAAGGAAGTGGGTGCGGCGTTGTTGATTCGCACTACCCGCGCCGTCAGCCTGACGGAGGCCGGTTCAGATTTCATGGCGCGACTTGAACCGATTCTTGCTGCACTGGATGAAGCCGAGCAGGCGGCACGTGGCTCGGACGAATTACGGGGTATCCTGCGAGTCGGAGTGTCTTCCAGTTTTGCTATTCGAGCGGTGGTGCCGCGTCTACCCGTTTTCCTTCAGCGCAATCCTGAATTGAAGGTGGAGTTGTTGATGGATGACCTGCGCCAGGACTTGGTGACTGAAGGAGTCGATGTAGCGTTGCGCTTTGGGCCTCTACCGGATTCGAATGCTCTGGCGAAGCGCATAGGGTCGACACCGCGCGTCGTAGCCGCAGCTCCGAGCTATCTGGAGCGTGCCGGAATTCCTCAACTGCCCGCCGATTTGGCCACCCATTCCGTTATTGTCGGTCCATCGATTACAGGGCATGTATGGGCTTTTCGGCATGAGGGAACGGCCTTTTCTGTGCGAGTGGACGGCAAGTTGTCAGTTTCTGTGAACGAGGTTTCAACTGTGGCTGCGGTAGCCGGGTTAGGGATCGTTTCGATGAGTCTCGCCGGGTGTATAAAAGAGATCGAAGAAGGCACGTTAGTAAGGATTTTGACTGAGTGGGACATGGGTTCAATAGACGTCAATGCGGTCTTTGCCGCAGGTAGAGCTGCTAAGCCGTCGGCCAGGGCGTTCGCGGACTTTCTTATTGAAGAACTGGACGGGCCCGTGTTTAACACAAACACCATGACCTAGATGCCATTAGAACGGGCCCCCAGCGTAAGCGAGCCAAGAATACTGGACATATTAACAATTCGACCCGCTTTGGATTGGTGCAGCTGTGGCAGAAGCTTCTGAGTTAGTGCAACAGGGGCGAAAAAATTAACTTCCATGGTTTTACGCAGTACGTTTTCTGGAACCGTCGACGCGCTATTTATATGTTCAATCCTAGGTTCACCTTCGAAGTGGATACCGGCGTTGTTAATCAGTACAGCTACACGTCCAGCCTGGTCCAGAATAAAGTCATAGGCTTTTTGACGGTCGCAAGCAACCGTTACGTCAAAGGCAAATGACAGGCTCCAATGCCGTCTGCTTTCAGCTGGGCAACGCCGCTGCGCCGGCCATTTCATCTAAAGCTCCAATGACTGGGTAGTACCCCAGCATTCCGAGCTGTTTCGCAGTCTCAAGGCCAATGCCCCGGTTACCGCCGGTGATAAAGGCAATCTCTTATCTCGAAAGCAATTCATCATGAGTCCTTTTGAGAACAGAGGTGATGATGCACCACGATCCTTCGCTCAACGTAACGGTGCGTCAACCCGCAGCGGCTAATGCTGCTTGGGTGGTTCCCTCAAAATGCCTATTTCATTCCTGTGATGAATAACAGTTGTCCATCCCCACTGCGTAGTGCTCCGACATCAGATGAATCAGACTCAATGAAGTCACTTTTCAGTCCTGGTTTGCTTTTATCTGGAGATTCGAATGAGTCATTCATCGCTAATTACAACCGATCAACGCAAGATTCTCGTGCTGGGCGGCTATGGCGTCTCAGGCACTGCCGTCGTGGATGCAGCATTGGCAGCTTCATGGCCCGTTGTTACCGCCAGTCGCCGAGCCGCGCCGACACATTTGATCGATGGGCGACCTGCGCCGACACACATCAGCGTCGACCTGCTGAATAAACCTGCAATTGCGATAGCCTTTTGCGACCTGATCGATGTGACGGATGTGGTTTATTGCGCTTATGTCGAGAAGGGTAATAACGCGGATGCGGTCGCGCCCAACGTTGACATGTTGGCAAATGCTCTAGACGCGCTACTGACCATTGGTGCCAAATTGCAGCATGTTGTGCTATTCGGCGGCGGTAAAGCTTATGGCCCACACCTCGGGGCCTATAAAACACCAGCCAAAGAAAGCGATCCGAGAATCCTTGGTCCGATGTTTTATTACGACCAGGAAGATTTTTTAAAAAACTGGGGCTTCGAGCACAGCGTACCGTGGACGGTCTTGCGGCCGGACGGGATTTTTGGCCCAAGCTTAGGGTCACCAATGAACCTGGTTAACGGTCTAACCGTTTATGCCGCAATCTGTCGTGAACTCAACGTCCCGCTGCGTTTCCCTGGCAACCACCAAGCGTGGAATGCATTGGCTCAGTCCACGGACGCTGGCGTTTTAGGTCGAGCCACCCTGTGGTCACTGACAGCGGAAACCGCAAACGGTGAGGTTTTCAACGTTATTAACGGCGACCAATTCCGTTGGAGTCAGCTGTGGCCAGAGCTGGGAGTGCTGTTCGACATGCCGGTTGCTGAACCACAACCGATGTCGTTAACAGAGCAAATGGCAGACAAGGCGCCTGTTTGGCAGAAAATAATCAAAAAGTATGGCCTCAAGGACACCCCCTGGACTGACGTTGCCGCATGGCCGTTCCTTGATGCTGTGTTAAACATTAGATACGACATGGTCCAAAGTACCATCAAGATCAGACAGGCAGGGTTTCACGACTGCATAGATTCGCATGAAAGCCTGAAACTTCAGGTCGCCAGGCTGCGGGAGGCTCGAATTGCACCGTGAATTGCTCCGCCACTTCGTGCGGTGCCCTTCCACGACCCTTTACTTTTAATAGCTATTAATAATGCTGATGACGCCAAGGAAAATGGCTAACCAGGCGCAAGCATTGTCCTGCGTATTGACTAGGTGGGCCGTGACGCCGTCTTCTGGACGGCATGGAATGCATGGCATGGCATGGCATGGCAATGCAATGATACAACCATCTTCAGCCGGCAAACGTGGACCTTTACCCTACGTTGTCTTCAAATCACACCTGAACAGGTTCGCGCCGATGCTGGCTCAGCAGCTTCGGCGCGAACAACCATATACTGTCGCCGCAGATGCGACGAATGACCCTCCCTTGCTTAGCGCTAACGGAAACGCCACGCGTTGTTTAGACATTGAGGGTTGTGGCAGGGCAATTCCGCGCCGTGGGTCGTTCCATCCCTGGTGTATTGGCCGCAAGTGAAGAAATGTTTTTGCGATCGATGACGAGCCTTGGACGGTGCCCATCCGTGGCCTGGTAGAAGGCTTTGTCAACGAAGTCATCGGAGATCGGCCCGGACTGTAGTTGTAACCGGTAGTATATCGGCGCGTAAAAACTATCGATGGCTACCTCTACATCTATATCAGCACGTACTTCCCCCTGCTTGATGGCCTCTTGCAGCACATCAAAACCATTCGCCGCCTCGGTAGCATCCAATTTGCCCTCAATGCTTTCGCCAGCTCCGGATCGAATTGAGATTCAGCCATCAATGCCTGCACCAACGCCCCCACCCGTCCCCTGAATGCTGTAGCTGTGACATGCATTTACAACCTTAAACGTTCCATATTGCTCTGCGCCTCTGGAAAGAAGGAGGCCGGACCGAGCTGCCCGACAAACGCCTCCATCACTACGGCTGCCCTGTTGGGCCATCTGCGATAAATCGTCGCTCGCCCAACGCCGGATTTAGTGGCAATTGCTTCAAGGCTGACAATGCGAAAACCCACCTCTAGAACAAGATCAAGCGCGGCCTTGAGGATAGCCTGATGAAGTACCTCGCTTCGGGGGCGTCCGCCGCGGGGAACAGGGGCTACCGGATCGCTCATTTATGCTTTCTCCTATTTATTACAAGAATCCATTAGATGTCTCACATCACGAACGATACAAGGCGTACTCTGACGTCCTCATTGAGGTAACGATACGCAATGTATCGGATTGATATCACTTTCGGTTCACAGCTTTTTTGACCACAAAACAGGGGCTGTCGCGGCATGAGTCTTATAGACGCCAGCGGCATCGACTTCATTCGCTGAAATCTCAATCGTTGCATGCTTAGGCGCATTACCTGGGAACCGCAGTAGGCGAAGCGTTGCGGGACTGCTCAGTACACGAGAATTCCGAGTTCTGTGCTGCCATTGGCTAGCGGCAATACGCCAGTGTTTTTCATGCGTGATCCGATCAAGTTTCCGGATTTAAATCATGCTATCAAAAGGGATCCGCGCACAGGCTTGCGCAGCGCTGATAGTAATTGGGATTTCTGGACCGGATTGCCGGAAGCGTTGCATCAAGTGACGGTGGTGATGAGTGATCGAGGAATCCCACGAACTTTCCGTCACATGCACGGTTTCGGGAGTCATAACCTTTAGCTTCATCAATAATGCACACGAGCGCTTTTGGGTGAAATTTCATTTTCGAACTGAGCAGGGAATTGAGAACCTGACTGATCAGGAAGCCGAAACCCTAATCGGGAAGGATCGTGAAAGTTCACACCGCGACTTATACGAAAGTATCGAAAACGGCGATTTTCCGCGTTGGACGCTTCTGGTCCAAATCATGCCTGAGAACGACGCTGGCACCTACCATGTGAATCCATTCGACTTGACG
The DNA here is from genome assembly GCF_035019745.1 of Pseudomonas sp. 10S5. Taxonomy (NCBI): domain Bacteria; kingdom Pseudomonadati; phylum Pseudomonadota; class Gammaproteobacteria; order Pseudomonadales; family Pseudomonadaceae; genus Pseudomonas; species Pseudomonas sp. 10S5. The sequence goes on along the minus strand of NZ_JASJVL010000025.1, from coordinate 5,108 downwards.
AAGGTATGGTCCAAAAAAGATTATCCCCTGATTGAAGTTGGTTATTTCGAACTGAATCGAAACGTAGAAAATTACTTCGCGGAAGTCGAACAGTCAGCCTTCAATCCGGCAAATGTGGTTCCGGGTGTCAGCTTTTCCCCGGACAAAATGTTGCAGGGGCGATTGTTCGCTTATGGCGATGCCCAGCGTTATCGGCTGAGCGTGAACTTTGCACAGATTCCGGTCAACGCCGCAAAGTGTCCAGTGCATAGCTACCATCGCGATGGAACGATGCGTGTTGATGGAAATGCTGGCGGCTCTACGCCTTACGAACCGAACACCAAGGGCGAGTGGATTGAGCAGCCGGACTATCGCGAACCTCCTCTGAGTATCGAGGGGGCCGCAGATCATTGGAATCACCGGGTCGACGCGTACTACTACTCCCAACCCGGAAACCTCTTTCGGTTAATGAGTCCGGCTCAGCAGCAGGTACTTTTTGAAAACACGGCCCGTGCTATCCACGGCGCGAGAGAAACGGTTATCGCCAGGCATATAGGGCATTGCACGATGGCTGATCCAGCCTACGGCGCAGGCGTTGCGCACGCCATTGAAAGTATGATGCGCTAACGATGGATGCCGTCGGCCAGGAGTACTGGCCGACTGGTTTCAACAACACCTCTCACTATTGCATCGAAGGCCTTCACTGATCCGTGTCCAAGGTGAACCGTATCGTCAATGAAGCTCCGGCTTTTACCCATGCCCATTGATTCAATAGCCGCACTTTAGATTACGACGAGGCTAGGCGTTGTACCCACCATCCACGTCTAGCGTAGTGCCCGTAATGTATGACGCGGCGGGACTCGCAAGGAACAGGATGGGGGCAACTATCTCCTCAAGTTTTCCGAACCGTGGAAAACACAAAGTTGCAATGATCGGCGCCAACGCATCCCGCGAGCCCGCATTGATGTCAGTCTCCATAAATCCCGCATGCACGACATTGACAGTTATGTTCTTCGGCGCAAGATCTCGGGCGACGCCTCGTGAGTATCCATCAATCGCGCCCTTGACCGCAGCCAGGTCCGACAAGCCCGGTACACCTACCCGCGTGCCTAGGTTCGAGCCAATCATAATGATGCGACCTTGGTCACTGAGCACTCTGGATGCAGCCCGGACGGTGGCCATGAAACCGGTGAGAGTTACGGCCCAGAACCGGTCGAAGGCTTCGGTGCTTCGACTTGAATCGTCTACTTTCCCCATTTGATCAATGGAAGCGTTACTAATAAGAATGTCGATTCGACCGAAACGCTCCACGACTTGATCAATAAGCTCCTGCGCAGCAGTGACGTCGCCCTGATCAGCTTGAAAAGCAGCACCGCGTACGCCTTGGGCTTCTATGGCTTCAACGACCTCCAGCGCCTGCTCACCCGAGAATACGTAACTGATAGCGACATCTGCGCCTTGCTCAGCCAGTGCCTTCGCCGTGGCTGCACCTAAACCGCGAGACCCGCCGGTCACTAAGGCAACTTTTCCCGCCAACAACTTTTTCAATTCTGAACTCCCATGGCCATTTAGTAATTAATTGCCTTGCAGTAGATCAAGTCCCGCCAGAGGCCCGCTCGCTTGTTGCATGCGTCCCCCGTCGTGAAGTGACCCAAGGTCGATGACGGCGAATCCAAACGATTCCAGAAGACTGCCAATCTGAGCTTTCGCTTTGGCGCTATCCCCAGAAATAAACGTGATTCTGCGTGCGTTATCCACCAAAGGACCTTCGGCAAACCGAGCGGAGAACAGGTTGTTGATAGCCTTGACCACCAGTGCGCCCGGAGCCAGATCGGCGACATACTCACTCGATGCACGCCCCTTCAGATCAGCCCTGAGGGCCAGGTCGTTGAAGTCGAGAAATTCGTTGGTGGCGTCAACCAGGATGCGACCGCCCCAATGAGGCAATGTTTTTAAAGTGTCGGAGATTTTCAGCCAGGGGATTGCCAGAAATACCACGTCGGACTTCGCGGCTTCCTGAACCTCAACAGCTTTAGAGTGAGGGCCTAGTTGATGGATAATGTCGCTCAAACTGCCAGGGCCGCGACTGTTGCTCATGAGTACTTGATGGCCTGCTGCTACCAAGTATTTCGCAACGGCTTGCGCCACGCGGCCTGATCCAATGAAACCAAATTTCATGGAAACCTCTGTCTCGCAAAGCGTAGATGTAGGTTTAGCGGTAGACGGGACGTAGACCCCAAGAGGTTACGTCCAGTCAGATCGCATTAGAACGGAAGCGGAGCGCCCATGTGGAAGAAGCCACCATTTGGACCATCGACTGGCAGTGTTGCCAACATCACGCTGGTTTTGGCTCCCTCTTCGATACTCATGGGTGCGGCGCTGCCGCCCATTGCTGTCTGTACCCAACCCGGGTGCGCAGAGTTGACTTTGATGGTGCTACCGCGCAATTCATGGGCCAATTGAATGGTGTATGAGTTGATGGCGGTTTTGGACGTATCGTAAGCCGCTGATTTCATTTCATAGATCGGCGATGCAGGATCCGCCGCTAACGCTAGCGAACCCAGGATGCTGGACAGATTGACGATCCGGCCGGCAGACGATTCGCGCAGCAGCGGTAGCAGCTTCTGAATGAGGGCGACAGGAGCAAAGAAGTTAGCCTCCATCGTTTCGCGTAGCACTTTTTCCGGCACTGTCGAGGCGCTGAACAGGTGCTCGACGGCGGGTTCTCCTTCCAGATGAACACCCGCGTTATTGATCAGTACATCCAGACGCCCTGCGTTCTGAGTGAAGTAATCGAAAGCATTCTGACGGGAAACCGCGTCTGTTACGTCGAACACAATAGAGCCTGCATCAATTCCCACGGCTTTTAGCTGCGACACCGCGTCTTTCCCTGCGCTTTCGCTGCGTGCGCCGATTACTGGGTAATAGCCAAGCTTACCGAGCTGCTTAGCAGTCTCGAGGCCAATGCCGCGATTGGCGCCAGTGATGAAGGCAATCTTTACGTCTTGTGGGATTTTCATCATATGTCCTTTGATAGTCAGAGCTCAGTGGGACCGCGACTCATGGTCTCGATGTGCAATGATCATCAGCCAAAGCCGATTGCCTGAGTAGCGGGCAAAACTGTCTATGAGTCATTCACCCGCCGTATGAATGCATTAGCAGCAGCGTCCACTCCAGCCATCTCTCGTCCGCGGTGATGCTTTAATCGGTTTTGATGCTCCTCTGGGCCCAACGTCGTAACAAAGCATCCCGATCAAATCTGAAGAAAGTGGTGGTCAAACCGAATGCCAATAATTGCTCGGGTCGAATGCAAGCAGCTGGTCAAGAGATTGCACTTTGGTGTGTAGAAATAGTTGAGGATATTCAGTCCGATACCGGCGATGTAGGCGTTGCGAAATCGCTGCCGTGTTACATGACGCCAAATCAACGCGTGGTATTCCGCGCGTACGGCTATACCGTTTGATCCATTGCGGCTACTAAATCATGGCACTCGCCCGCATGATGTTTTAAGGCCAAGCAACGCAATGGCGGGACGGTCAGCGGGGTGGAACGTGGGAAAGCTTAATGGAAAGGTTGCTGTCATCACGGGTGGTAGTTCCGGGATCGGCCTTGGAGTTGCAAAACACTTTGTTAGCGAAGGAGCGCGCGTGTTCGTGACTGGGCGAAACCAGGTTGCACTCGATCTGGCAGTCACGGAAATTGGCGGAAATACGGTTGGAATACGAGCAGACTCGGCAGTTCTGGCTGATATCGATCAGATCTACGCTACGGTCTTAGCTCAGGCAGGCAAGATCGATGTTTTGTTGCTCAATGCTGGGATGTTCGAGCCGATGCCGCTCGGTGAAATCACCGAAGCGCATTTCGACAAACTCTACAACACCAACGTGCGAGGCCTAGTTTTTGGTCTTCAGAAGGCACTGCCGTTTTTGTCGGAGGCAGGTTCAGTGATCTTGACAGGATCAATCGGTGGGTCAGTCGGCACCCCCGGCATGTCGGTCTATGGGTCAACCAAGGCTGCGGTTAGGTCGCTCGTGCGTAGCTGGATCCTCGATTTGAAAGGTACGGGCATCCGGATAAACGTCCTTGCTCCTGGTCACACCTCTACGCCGGGGCTGGATGCACTGGTCAATGACGAGCAACGCAATGCCCTGATCGCAACAATTCCGCTTGGGCGCCTTGGCACCGTTGATGATATTGGTAAGGCCGCAGTGTTTCTCGCCTCTGACGATAGCCTGTACGTAAACGGGATAGAACTCGATGTTGATGGCGGTGTTGCCCAGTACTAGGCGGAACCTATACGCGAGCGATTCAGGCAGAGAGTTAGCCAAGGCTTCCTGTCGTTCGCGGTGGGTATGGCAGTCATAAAAGGCAATCGTTACACTAAGTCGCGGTAAAGAATGCTTCGATAGTAAACACTGCATGGATCCGGTCTATAGCGCTAGGAAGCACAAATCGTTGTTTAGCGACTTAAATTATATATGGCCGAAACTGGGTGTTTCCTGTGACCGCCGCTCTGGTGGTGCTGAATTGGCTGGCTGGCCTAGAGCTACCACTTAACCGAGTGCGGTCTAACTTCCGCTGCTGATCCTGGCGAGGAGCCAACATGAAACGGATATCCTAAGTAGTTGACCTCGCACTTATAGGTGTCGTCTAGATGAACCTTTTTATTTAAAACACTGAGGGCCGCTTCTTCGGAAATATGATGGGGAAACGACAGAATTTCCATATATATTTTCGATTTTTTAAGCTCAATCTGATCGGTGTTCAATGTCGCGGTGCAGTCTGTGATATTAGTCCCTCCGCAAGTCTTCCAAAGCACATTAAGCGCATGCCCACCATAGGAAAATCGACGACCACAGGCCGGACAACGCTTCACTAACACCACGTTGTGTTCAGCGCATACTTTGAGCTCAGAACAATGGGCTCGTCGCCAGAATGAAAACCCTAATCTTTTGACATCTTCTTGAACGCAAACTGGACAGAATCCTGATTCGATTCTGATTGAGTCGAAACAAGTTGATCCCGATAGATATTCACGCTCAGAGTAGGAAATGTCTTGTATGTTTTTGAAAACTGCCCTCATCGGATAATCAGTATGCCTGTGAAGCATCCTATTGAAACCCTGGCAT
>NZ_JASJVL010000024.1:0-63150 GCF_035019745.1 Pseudomonas sp. 10S5 | reverse complement strand
ACGACGGTTAAGTGTTTATAACAAGCGAATTTATGCCATTTAAAAAGCTCCAATTTCCGTTATTTATGTGGGATATTTCCTACGGACAACAGCGAGTTTCAAATATTGGTAGTCTCTTATCAAAAATTTCGGAAGCTTCATCAGACGCACCCGATATAGGAAGGTAAAGAGTCCTACATAGCGAATGTAGTATCGCTTATTATTCGACTTAAGTTCGAGGAGCCCAAGTATGACGTACGATAAACAATAGGTTATTCGGTCAGCTTGCGCTGGCCTCTGCCTTAGGGAATAGCAAGCTGTGGCTGCCTACTCTAAGGCGCGCGTGCTCAGAGCAAATCAGCAAGCATCCGGGTAGATACTGCCAATGCAAGAGCCAGAGGCTGGCCTGCGGCACCTGTATCAAAACACCGCATAACTTGTTGAATAAGCGGGCTTGCTCGCGATGGAGCACAAAGCGGTCCTGATAGGCCGTCCCGGCTCCAACTGAAAAATAGAATGGCTGGTTTTACGACCGCTGCGTAGCCGATCGCGAGCAAGCCCGCGCCTACAGGTCCTGTGTTTGCTGCGCGACAGCATGGCCCATAAAAAGCCCCGCGATGAATCTCTCCATTGCGAGGCTTTTTAGTGCACGTTGCGATTAAATCGCGCCGCGGCTCCGTAGCAGTTCCAGCACTTGTTTAACACTCTCTTCGAGTGACAGCGATTGCGTGTCGATCACCAGATCCGCATTCAATGGCACGTCGTAGGGAAAGGACTCACCCGGGATATTGTCGCCATTGGCGGCATACAGGCCTTGTGGGTCGCGCTCGCGGCAAACAGTAGGCGATGCCTGGACGTAGACCGTTATCAGACGATCAGTGCCAATCAGTGTTTTGGCCTGCTCACGGCCTTCGGCGTCCGGCGCAACGAATGCCGCCAGTGTCAATAGGCCCGCTTCGTTGAACTGACGTGCAACATGCGCTGCACGCCGCCAATTTTCAGTGCGACCGGCACGGGTTTGCGGCAGGCCTCTATTCAGGTCATGACGCAGGTTCTGACCGTCAAGGACGAACACCGCTCGGCCCATGTCGAACAACTTGCGTTCCAGCGCGTAAGCCAAGGTGCTTTTGCCCGCACCGGACAAACCGCTGAACAACACCGTTGCTGGCTGCTGGCCAAAACGACGAGCGCGCTCTTCAGTGGCCACGTGCGCTTTATGGTCGTGGTGACTGGCACCGGCGACGATTGGCCGGGCGATGATCATGCCCGCCGCAACCGTGCCGTTGGTCAACCGGTCAATGATGATGAACGAACCGGTAGTGCGGTTGCTGTCGTAACCGTCCAATGCAATGGCGGTGTCGAGGCTGACCTTGACTCGCCCGATTTCGTTCAGCTTCAACTCGCTGGCAGGACCTTCAGCCAAGGTGTTGACGTCGACCTTATAGGTGATGCTGGCAATCGAGCCCGGTATGTAGCTGGTGGCGCGTTTGATGTCGTATTTCTTGCCCGGCAGCATCGGCTCTTCTGCCATCCACACCAGCATGGCGTCGAAGGTGTCGGAGATTTGCGGAATACTGTCAGCGTGTACCAGCAAGTCGCCACGGGAGATGTCGATCTCGTCTTCCATGGTCAAGGTCACGGCCTGGCCGGGGCCCGCCTGTTCCAACTCACCATCGAAGGTGACGATGGATTTGACCCGACTGGTTTTACCTGACGGCAGTACGACGATTTCGTCGCCCTTGTGCACGACGCCGCTGGCCAATGTGCCGGCGAAACCACGGAAATTCAGGTTGGGACGGTTGACGTATTGCACCGGGAATCGCAAGTCGGTGAGGTTGCGATCAGCGGCCACCTCAACCGTTTCAAGGATTTCCATCAGCGTTTGGCCGGTGTACCACGGCGAACGCTCGCTGTGGTTCACCACGTTGTCGCCTTTTAGGGCCGACATCGGAACGAAATGCATGGTGGTCGGCTTGAGCGCGATGCCGTCGGCAAAATTCTTGTAATCCGCCTTGATCGACTCGAACACACCTTCGTCGAAGCCTTTAAGGTCCATTTTGTTAATCGCGACAACGATGTGCTTGATGCCTAGCAGCGAAGCGATGAAGCTGTGACGACGGGTCTGGGTCTGCACGCCATAGCGCGCATCCACCAAAATGATCGCCAGGTCACAGGTCGAGGCGCCGGTGGCCATGTTGCGGGTGTACTGCTCATGGCCTGGCGTGTCGGCGATGATGAATTTGCGTTTTGCGGTAGAGAAATAGCGGTAAGCAACATCAATGGTGATGCCCTGCTCGCGCTCGGCTTGCAAGCCGTCGACCAGCAACGCCAGATCGATGTCATCGCCGGTAGTGCCGACTTTCTTCGAGTCCCGAGTAATCGCCTCCAAGTGATCTTCGTAGATCATTTTGGAGTCATGCAGCAAGCGGCCGATCAGCGTACTTTTGCCGTCGTCGACATTACCGCAGGTGAGAAAGCGCAACAGTTCCTTGCGTTCGTGCTGGCCCAGATAGGCGAGGATGTCCTCGCTGATCAATTCAGATTGATGCGACATTGTGAGACACCCTGTTTAGAAATAGCCCTGACGTTTCTTTTCTTCCATCGACCCTGCGCCATCGTGATCGATGACTCGGCCTTGGCGCTCGGAAGTTCGCGTCAGGAGCATTTCCTGAATGATGTCGGTGAGGCTCGTCGCCTCAGACTCGACCGCGCCCGTTAATGGGTAGTCGCCAAGGGTGCGGAAGCGGACTTTCTTCTTGACGATGCGTGCGCGGTCTTCTTCGCTGAGGTGATTACGCAGGCGATCGTCGTCGATCATGATCCAGGTGCCATTCATCTCGATGACTTCACGTTCGGCCGCGAAATACAGCGGTACGATCGGGATGCCTTCGAGGTAGATGTACTGCCAGATATCCAGCTCGGTCCAGTTCGACAACGGGAATACGCGGATCGATTCGCCCTTGTTGACCTTGCCGTTGTAGACATTCCACAGCTCGGGACGTTGATTTTTCGGGTCCCAACGGTGTTTGTTATCGCGAAACGAGTAGACGCGCTCTTTGGCACGAGACTTCTCTTCATCGCGACGTGCGCCGCCGAACGCCGCATCGAAATCATACTTGTCCAGTGCCTGCTTGAGGCCCTCGGTCTTCATGATGTCGGTGTGTTTGGCGCTGCCGTGGGTCAGCGGATTGATACCCTGCGCAACGCCATCGGGGTTGACGTGCACTATCAGGTCAAGGCCCAACTCTTCGACCAGACGGTCGCGGAAGGCGTACATTTCCTTGAACTTCCAGCGGGTATCAACGTGCATCACGGGGAAAGGCAGCTTTCCGGGGAAAAACGCTTTGCGTGCCAAGTGCAGCATTACCGCAGAGTCTTTACCGACGGAGTAGAGCATCACCGGGTTATCGAACTCGGCGGCCACCTCGCGGATGATGTGGATGCTTTCCGCCTCCAACTGTTTCAGATGCGTCAGTTTGTCGACCATGGCTACTCACGAAAACGTACAGATGAACGGCCAACGGGCCGTGTTCGAGCCGCACACTTTATCACAGCGTCTGCTTATATTAACGGCCTGGTTAGATCGAAACGATATACCCATAGACCGCTTCGTTCGGGCTTTAGTGGGTGTCAGACCATCAATAAACGGAGGCTCAAACACGAAATATCTTAACGAGTAAAGCCCTATGTCTACCCTCCGTACCGCCTCGCTCACCGTCACGCCACTGACCCATCGCGTCAGTTGCGCACGCATCAGACCCGCAACCGCTGGAGCAATAATCCCGGATTCGTGAGCAGTCCAGATAGTCGTTCGAGCCCTCCACCAAGGTGCTCGGGGCGAAGGCCATAAAAGACGCTTAAATATGCAGTTCAGCGCTGCCCGGTACTCGTATAATGCCCGCCACTATGGCGCAACCCCCAGCTGAAAGCTGCCGCGCTTGGCATTTCTCAGGACGTGTTCAATGTTCAAGGCACTGCGTTTCTTCGCTTGGCCCCTGCTGGCTGGCGTGCTCATCGCCATGTTGATTATTCAGCGTTACCCACAATGGGTTGGCCTACCCAGCCAAGACGTTAATCTTCAACAAGCACCGCAGTCATCGACCGTACAAAAAGGCCCGGTGTCGTATGCCGACGCGGTGATTATTGCCGCGCCTGCCGTTGCCAATCTATACACCACCAAAGTGGTCAGCAAATCAAACCATCCACTGTTTGAAGACCCTCAGTTCCGCCGCTTCTTCGGCGATAACCTGCCTAAACAGAGGCGTATGGAGTCGAGTCTCGGCTCAGCTGTAATCATGAGCCCTGAAGGGTATTTGCTGACCAACAACCACGTCACCAGCGGGGCCGATCAGATCGTCGTGGCGCTCAAAGACGGCCGCGAAACCACCGCACGAGTCATTGGCAGCGATCCCGAGACCGACTTGGCAGTGCTGAAAATAGACCTCAAAAACCTACCCTCTATTACCATCGGCCGCTCGGACAATATCCGCATCGGCGATGTAGCGCTGGCCATCGGCAACCCGTTTGGCGTTGGTCAGACAGTGACGATGGGCATAATCAGCGCCACCGGCCGCAATCAACTGGGTCTCAATACCTATGAAGACTTCATTCAGACCGACGCGGCGATCAACCCCGGCAACTCCGGGGGGGCACTGGTTGACGCCAACGGCAATTTAACAGGCATTAACACGGCGATTTTCTCCAAGTCTGGTGGTTCGCAAGGAATCGGTTTCGCTATTCCAGTGAAGCTGGCGTTAGAAGTCATGAAGTCGATCATTGAACATGGTCAAGTGATTCGGGGCTGGCTGGGTATCGAAGTGCAGCCACTCACTCAAGAACTGGCTGAATCGTTTGGATTAAAGGATCGGCCAGGCATCGTGGTCGCGGGGATCTTCCGCGACGGACCGGCGCAAAAAGCGGGCCTGTTGTTGGGTGATGTGATTTTGAGTATTGACGGCGAACCTGCCGGTGATGGCCGTCGTTCGATGAACCAGGTAGCGCGCACCAAACCAAGCGACAAGATCGCAATACAGGTCATGCGTAACGGCAAGGAGCTAACGATGACCGCTGAAGTAGGCCTGCGACCGCCGCCTGCACCGAGCGCAACGCCGGAAGAGGAATAAGCCCTGCGGGGATCTTCGATTTTTCCTCGGTCTATGGGCGCGAAGTCTTCGCGAAGCGAACAATGCGGTCTGTCGGATGTACCGCTTTGTACCCTTCTCGAACACGTTCGCTCCCGTCGGATCGCGGCGTTGATCCACACTTCTTACAAATCGCCGAAACCATCGACCAATGCCTGATTATGCTCAGGCGTGCCAATGCTGATTCGCAAGAATTGCGCGATGCGCTCCTGCCTGAAGTGTCGAACGATTACTCCCTGCTCCCGTAATTTAGCGGCAAGACCTGAAGCGTCATGCCGCGGGTGGCGGGCAAAGATGAAGTTGGCTGCGGAAGGCAAAACTTCGAAGCCCTTGGCTTCAAGCTGCTTGATTAACACCTCACGGCTGTCGATCACTGCCTTGCAGGTGCTTTCAAAGTACTCGCGGTCTTCAAACGCAGCGGTCGCGCCGACAATTGCCAAACGATCCAGAGGATATGAGTTAAAGCTATTCTTAACCCGCTCCAGCGCCTCAATCAGATCAGGATGCCCCACGGCCAGACCCACTCGCAGCCCCGCCAGCGAACGCGACTTGGACAACGTTTGGGTAACCAGCAGGTTTGGATATCGGTCTACTAGACTGATGGCGGTTTCACCCCCGAAATCGATGTAAGCCTCGTCCACCACCACCACCGAATCAGGGTTAGCCCTGACCATATTTTCCACGGCATCCAGCGCCAAGAGGCAGCCAGTCGGCGCATTTGGGTTGGGGAAGATGATCCCGCCATTGGGTCGGGCATAGTCTTCGACGCAAATCTGAAACTGTTCGTCCAGCGCAATCGCGTCAAACTCAATGCCGTACAAACCGCAGTACACAGGATAGAAGCTGTAGCTGATATCCGGGAACAATAAAGGCTTGCCGTGACGGAACAGCGCGTTGAATACGTGTGCCAGCACTTCATCCGAACCGTTGCCTAAAAACACTTGATTGCGCTGAACGCCGTAATAGGTGGCAACTGCCTGCTTTAACAGATCGCTGTTGGGGTCCGGATACAAGCGCAAATCGTCGGTCACCCCGACACGCATGGCAGCCAACGCTTTAGGCGACGGGCCATAAGGGTTTTCATTGGTGTTGAGCTTGATCAGTTTAGTCAGCTTTGGTTGTTCGCCCGGCACGTAAGGCACGAGGGTGCTGACAAATGGACTCCAGAACTTGCTCATGCTTTTTCCCCTTGCTCAGTGCTGCCAGCAATGCGGTATTCGGCGCTGCGAGCGTGGGCGGTCAACGACTCGCCTCGCGCCAATACTGAGGCCGTTTTGCCCAATTCAGAGGCGCCCTGCTCCGAGCAGTAAATGATCGACGAACGCTTCTGGAAATCGTATACGCCCAGTGGCGACGAGAACCGTGCAGTACCTGAGGTCGGTAATACGTGATTCGGGCCGGCACAGTAATCGCCCAGCGCTTCGGAGGTGTGACGCCCCATGAAAATCGCGCCGGCGTGGCGAATCTGCGGTAGCCAAGCTTCAGGATCGGCCACTGAGAGTTCAAGGTGTTCCGGGGCAATTCGGTTGGCAACCTCAATGGCCTGCTGCATATCAACCACTTTAATCAGCGCCCCACGGCCATTGATCGAGGTGCGGATGATCTGCGCACGCTCCATGGTGGGCATCAGCTTGGTGATACTTGCGGCCACTTTGTCGAGAAACTCCGCGTCCGGGCTGATCAAAATCGCTTGGGCGTCTTCATCATGTTCCGCTTGGGAGAACAGATCCATCGCGATCCAATCCGGGTCGGTCAGACCGTCACACACCACCAGAATCTCTGACGGACCGGCAATCATGTCGATTCCCACCTGACCAAAAACATGGCGCTTGGCAGTGGCAACATAAATGTTACCGGGGCCAACGACCTTATCGACTTTAGGCACGCTCTCGGTGCCGTACGCCAAGGCTGCAACAGCCTGCGCGCCACCGATGGTGAATACGCGATCAACCCCCGCGATACAGGCTGCCGCGAGCACCAGTTCATTGATTTCGCCACGCGGCGTAGGGACAACCATGACCACTTCGGTCACGCCAGCGACTTTTGCTGGAATCGCGTTCATCAATACTGACGACGGATACGATGCTTTGCCGCCCGGCACATAGAGCCCGGCGCGGTCCAGAGGCGTGACCTTCTGGCCCAACACCGTGCCGTCGGCTTCGGTGTAACTCCAGGAATCCTGTTTCTGCTTTTCGTGGTAAACACGCACGCGTTCGGCGGCTTTTTCCAACGCAGTGCGCTGCTCTGGCGTAATACGGGTCAGGGCCAGCTCTAACCGCTCGCGTGGCAAAATCAACTCTGCCATCGACGCCACTTCAAGACCGTCGAAACGTTGGGTGAACTCCACCAGTGCCGAGTCGCCACGCTCGCGCACAGCTTTGATGATCTCAAGCACGCGCTCGTTGACCGACTCGTCGGACACACTTTCCCAGCTCAGCAGGTGGTCCAGATGGCGCGCAAAATCTGGATCAGCGGCGTCGAGTCGGCGAATTGCAGTGGTCGTGGTCATAGCGGAAGCCTCAATAATTGGCGAATGCTCAGGCGCCGATAGACTACCAAGCCATCCGCGTGGGCACCTGAGAAATTTGGCTATGACACGGATAGATGGGCGCGACTCAAGGTCGCGCAGGTGAGTCAGCGGCGGTGTCGCGACTCGACTGCTTTACGCAGCGTATCGATCAACGCCTGAATACGCGCATGTTGCATCTTCATTGACGCCTTGTTCACCACCAGACGCGAACTGATAGTTGCAATCAGTTCCTGAGGTTCAAGCCCGTTGGCCCGCAGCGTGTTGCCAGTGTCGACGACATCAATGATTTTGTCCGCCAGGCCGATCAAAGGCGCCAGCTCCATCGAGCCATACAGCTTGATGATGTCGACCTGACGACCTTGCTCGGCGTAATAACGCTTGGCAACGTTGACGAATTTGGTAGCAACACGCAGACGGCCTTTTGGCTCAATCGCGCCGACGGCGCCAGCGGTCATCAAGCGGCACTGAGCAATTTGCAGGTCCAACGGCTCGTAAAGGCCCTGGCCGCCGTATTCCATCAGCACATCTTTACCGGCCACGCCCAGGTCGGCGGCACCGTGTTCAACGTAAGTCGGGACATCTGTAGCGCGCACGATCAACAAGCGCACATCAGCTTGGGTCGTGGTGATGATCAGCTTGCGGCTTTTGTCCGGATCTTCGGTCGGCACGATGCCTGCTTCAGCGAGAAGCGGCAGGGTGTCGTCGAGAATACGGCCCTTGGACAGTGCGATGGTTAGCATGGGAAACGTAAGTCCTTGGCAATCGGGCGCTTCCATGCGCCCCACGTATCCTGACTCAACGAGTCAGGACCTTGTGCTAATGATCAAAGCCTAGCCCGGAACGCGACGGATCTTGGCGCCGAGCATCTGCAGTTTTTCTTCGATGCATTCATAACCACGATCGATATGATAAATGCGGTCGATCAAGGTATCGCCCTGAGCAACCAACGCCGAGATGACCAGGCTGGCCGAAGCACGCAGGTCGGTAGCCATTACAGGCGCGCCTTTGAGTTTCTCAACACCGGTAACAACAGCAGTATTACCTTCGACCAGAATCTGCGCGCCCATACGGTGCATTTCATATACGTGCATAAAGCGGTTTTCGAAGATGGTTTCGATAACAGCACCGGTGCCCTCGGCGATTGCGTTGAGCGAGATAAATTGTGCTTGCATATCGGTTGGGAAAGCTGGATACGGAGCGGTCCGCACATTAACGGCTTTTGGCCGCTTGCCGTGCATGTTCAGCTCAATCCAGTCCTTGCCGGTGGTGATTTCAGCACCCGCTTCTTGAAGCTTGAGCAATACAGCTTCGAGAATGGCTGGATCGGTGTCCTTGAGCTTGACGCGACCACCGGTGGCAGCAGCTGCCACCAAGTAAGTGCCCGTCTCGATACGGTCCGGCATCACTTTGTAGGTAGCGCTGTGCAAGCGCTTTACACCTTCAATGGTGATGGTGTCAGTACCGGCACCGGTGATGTTCGCACCCATGGCGATGAGGCAGTTAGCCAGGTCAACCACTTCCGGCTCGCGAGCGGCGTTTTGCAAGACACTGCGCCCGTTGGCCAGGCTTGCGGCCATCATGATGTTCTCTGTTCCGGTAACGCTGACGGTATCAAAGAAGAAATTCGCACCACGCAAGCCGCCTTCTGGCGCCTTGGCCTTGATATAGCCACCTTCAACGTCAATTGTTGCGCCCATGGCCTCAAGACCGCGGATGTGCAGATCGACAGGCCGCGAACCAATGGCGCAACCGCCTGGCAAGGCGACTTCAGCGTAACCGAAACGAGCAACCATCGGACCCAATACCAAAATCGAGGCGCGCATGGTTTTCACCAGTTCATAAGGCGCGATCAAGGTCTTGATGGTGCGGGCGTCGATTTCAACGCTGAGCTTCTCGTCGATTACAGGCTCAATGCCCATGCGACCGAACAGCTCGATCATAGTGGTGATGTCGTGCAGGTGCGGCAGATTGCACACCGTTACCGGCCCATCCGCCAGCAAGGTTGCAGCAAGAATTGGCAGGGCAGAGTTTTTCGCCCCGGAAATGCGGATCTCGCCATCAAGACGAAAACCGCCGGTAATAATCAGTTTATCCATAAGAGTCTCGACGCCAATTGGCTCAGGTGCGCTCGGACCAAGCAGCGCGGCTGAAAAATTTCATGGTGACCGCATGGATGCTGCCATCGGCGATCCAGGGGTTTAAATGGGCATAGATCTGCTGCTGACGCTTGACTGGGCTAAGGCCCGCCAGTTCATCACTGATCACGTTCAGCTGAAAATTGCAGCCTTCGCCTTCAACTTCTACCTGGGTTTCTGGCAGCTTTCCTTCAAGGAAGCTTTTAACTTCTACGGCCTGCATGCTTAACCTCAATCGGCGCCCTACGCGCGCGGGTCGGCCATCATACAAAAAAGCCTGCCTGCTGCGAACCCCGGATTAACAGACTCGGACGGAAAGCTTTTCGGCGGGTCACCTGGAAACGCTTCATTCGACCCGCTGACGGCTATTGATGTTGATCGAACAATTCGGTCAAGCCAGAGACCTGCGCAATGTCGCGCATGTCCTGCGGCAGTGACTGAACGCTGACAACCTTACCCTCGGCGTTGGCGTCGCGCATGAACGCAAGCAGCAAAGACAGACCGACACTGCTGGATTTCTCCACTTCGGAACAATCCAGGATCAAAGCCGTCGCGTCAGTGGCCTTGATCAGCGCTTGACCCTGCTTACGCAAGGCCGGACCGCTGCGGTAGTCAAGTGCGCCACTCAGGTGCAACTCACCTGATGCGCCCAGACGAACAGCTGACTCACTCATTGGGCAGGCTTCTCGGCAGCATCAACCTTGGTTTTGGCTTTCGCAACTTCACCCGCCCATTCGTTGATGGTTTTATCCAGGTTATTGCTGTTCTGCCGCATAGCATCAGCGAATTGATCGCGGAACAGTTTGCCAATGTTGATGCCATTGACGATAACGTTGCGAACTTTCCACTCGCCATTAAGCTTCTCAAGCGTGTAGCTCACAGGGTAAATCGCCCCACCATTGCCTTTAACAGACATGTCGACGCTAGTGCGGTCGCCGCTCTCGTCCTTGGCCGCAGAAACAGTAATACCCTGGTTGTTGTATTCAAGCAGGGCATTGCCATAGAACTGAAACAGGCTGCGCTTGAAGTTTTCCTGGAAACGCTGCATCTGCTCAGGCGAGGCTTTACCTGAGTATTTAACCGTCATGACGCTTTTCGAGATGCCTTCAGCATCAACTACCGGACCCACAATTGTGTTTAACGCGTCGTAAAAAGCGCTTGGGTTGGTTTTGTATTGATCTTTGTGGGCAGCCAAATCGGCCAGCAGTGCTTTAGTCGTGCCGTCGACCAGATCATGGGCTGACTGGCTTGGGGCCGCATTCGCGAACAATGGAAAAGCAGTCAGCAGGATTAGCAGACCGCAGCGCAAGCTTGAGAACAGGGAGGAATTCCTCATTTGGCGTCTTTACCCACAGTGTTGAGCATGAATTTTCCGATCAGGTCTTCGAGAACCAATGCAGACTGAGTGTCATGAATAATACTGCCATCTTTGAGCAGCGCTTGCTCTCCCCCTACGCTGATGCCGACGTACTTCTCACCGAGCAAGCCAGCAGTAAGGATTGATGCAGTAGAGTCTGAAGGCAAGTTATTCACCCGCTTTTCGACTTCCATGGTCACACGACCCATAAAGGTGTCACGGTCCAGATCAATAGCCGTGACCTTGCCGATGGTCACACCGGCCATGGTCACCTTTGCTCTGACAGTCAAACCGGCAATATTGTCGAAGTTTGCGTAAAGTTTATAGCTGTCATGGCTGGCGCTTGCGCTCAGACCACTGACACGCAAGGCCAACAAGATCAAAGCCAGGATCCCGGCCAGCAAAAAAAGGCCAACGCCGGTTTCCACGGTGCGGTTTTGCATCAGAAATCTCCAAACATCAGGGCAGTCAAAATAAAGTCGAGGCCTAATATGGCCAGTGAGGCGTACACCACAGTTTTAGTGGTCGCACGGCTGATCCCTTCCGACGTGGGCTCACAGTCATAACCCTGGAATACGGCAATCCAGGTCACCACAAAAGCAAAAATTATGCTTTTAATTACACCATTGAGCACGTCACTTTGAAAGTTCACGCTATTTTGCATGTTCGCCCAAAACGAGCCCTGGTAGACACCAAGCCAGTCAATCGCGACCCATGAGCCACACCAGATGCCGACCACGCTGAAAATCATCGCCAGTAACGGCAAAGAAATAAACCCCGCCCACAAGCGTGGCGCTACGATGTATTTAAGCGGATCAACACCAATCATTTCCAGGCTTGACAATTGCTCAGTGGACTTCATGTTGCCAATCTCGGCCGTCAACGCAGAACCTGCACGGCCGGCAAACAACAAACCTGCAACGACCGGCCCTAGCTCACGCAGCAGCGTTAAAGCCACCATCTGCCCCACCGCCTGCTCCGATCCATACTTCTGCAGAATGCTGAAGCCTTGAAGCGCCAATACCATGCCGATGAATCCGCCTGAAACGACAATTATCAGCAGCGACATCACACCGACCGAATGCAACTGGCGAACCAGCAGTTGAAAACTGCCGCCGACTCCGCCACGACCGAACAACGCATGAAATAAAAACAGCCCCGAGCGGCCTAGCACCGTCACCATGTCGATTGCAGATTGGCCGAACAAATTAATTCGGCCCATTAAAGACTGTTTGCGCATCAGCGCTTCCCCAAAAGATCTTCGCGGTAATCCGGTGCCGGATAGTGAAATGGAACAGGGCCATCCGGGTCGCCGGTCATGAATTGATGGATGCGCGGATTATCCGAACCCAGCAGCTCTTCTGGAGTTCCCTGACCTAACACCTGACCATCGCCGACTACATATAAGTAGTCAGCGATGCTCGCGGTTTCCGCAAGATCGTGAGAAACCACAATACTGGTGATTCCCAACGCATCATTCAGCAGACGAATCAACCGGACCAATACACCCATGGCGATGGGATCTTGACCAACAAAGGGCTCGTCATACATAAGAATTTGCGGATCGAGCGCAATAGCCCTGGCAAGTGCCACACGCCGCTTCATACCACCAGATAACTCGTCAGGCATCAAATCGACGGCGCCACGAAGGCCGACAGCCTGCAGTTTAAGCAGGACAATGTCGCGAATCATGTCGTCCGGCAAATGGGTGTGAATCCGTAGCGGGAATGCCACGTTTTCGAACACATCGAGATCAGTGAACAAGGCCCCGCTTTGGAACAACACACCCATATGCTTGCGAGCATCGAATAAATCGCTGCGCGACAACTTGGGTAAATTCTGACCGTTGACCCACACCTCTCCGCTGTTGGGACGCAATTGAGCACCCATCAAGCGCAGCAGCGTGGTCTTGCCGCTTCCGGAAGGCCCCATGATTCCGGTGACCTTGCCCCGGGGAACACGTATATCAATATTATTGAAGATGCTGCGCGTGCCGCGCTTGAAGGACACGCCCTTCAGCTCGACCGCGTAGGCGTTATCGGCGCTCATCTAAACTCCTCACGAGGCGGCCTCACTCTCATAAACCGATGTCCATGGCGCTGTGCATGCACCGACTAGGTGGGCCGAACTGGCCGCGAACTATACCACTGCGCGCGCATGTGTCCCACGGAAGAAGCCTCTTTAGTTCAGGCGCAAGACAGATACTTCGAACAATTGCGAACCACTCTCGAAGAGTACGGGTCAACCGCGATGCGAGAACCTTGCACTGACATAAGATCAAAGGTGAGGGAATTGACCATTACCGCTATAATCGGCGCCTTTTCATCAGGCTGACCGTTTCCGACATGAGCCAATCCAGCGACCTGATTCAAACAGCACAACGCACTATCCGCTTAGAAATAGAAGCAGTAGAAGGTTTACTGATGTATATCGACGCTGATTTCGTACGCGCTTGCGAAATGATTCTGGCCGGCAAGGGCCGCGTAGTCGTAGTCGGCATGGGCAAGTCGGGCCACATCGGCAAAAAGATCGCCGCCACGCTGGCAAGTACCGGCACCACAGCATTCTTTGTCCACCCAGCCGAAGCCAGCCATGGCGATATGGGCATGATCACCCGTGACGACATCATCTTGGCCATTTCAAACTCGGGCACTACGACCGAAATCGTTACACTTTTGCCCCTGATAAAACGTCTGGGCATCCAGATGATCAGCCTGACCGGCAACCCAGACTCAACCCTGGCCAGGGCTGCAGAAGTCAATCTGAATGTTCACGTCGAACATGAGGCCTGCCCTCTGAACCTGGCCCCGACATCATCGACCACGGCAGCACTGGTAATGGGTGATGCGCTGGCCGTCGCGCTATTGGAAGCACGAGACTTTACAGCCGAAGATTTTGCTTTTTCGCACCCCGGCGGCGCCTTGGGTCGGCGATTACTGCTCAAAGTCGAGCACGTCATGCACATCGGCGAAGATTTGCCGAAGGTCCGGCGCGGCACTCTGTTGCGGGACTCGCTGATGGAAATGACCCATAAAGGTCTCGGCATGACTGCCGTTTTGGAAGCCGATGGTCGTCTGGCCGGAATATTCACTGACGGTGATTTACGCCGCACCCTTGATCGAGACATCGACATCCGCACGGCGATCATCGACGACGTTATGACGCTCCACGGCAAAACTGCCCGCCCCGAGATGCTCGCGGCCGAGGCACTGAAAATCATGGAAGATCACAAAATTGGCGCACTGATCGTTGTTGACGAAAACGACCACCCAGTCGGCGCCTTTAACCTGCAAGATCTTCTACGCGCGGGAGTGATGTAGTGAGTGGCGCAATAAATAAAGATTTGCTGCATCGCGGCAAAAATATCAAATTAGCGATTTTTGACGTGGATGGCGTATTGACGGACGGCCGCCTGTACTTTCTCGAGGATGGAAGCGAGTTCAAGACATTCAATACTCTTGATGGGCAGGGTATCAAGATGCTGATCGCATCGGGCGTAATCACCGCTATCATCAGCGGACGCAAAACCCCCGTGGTCGAGCGCCGAGCAATGAATCTGGGCATACAGCATCTGTACCAGGGCCGCGAAGATAAGTTGGTCGTACTCGACGAGTTATTGTCCCAACTCAACCTGACCTACGAACAAGTCGCCTATTTAGGCGATGATCTGCCAGACTTGCCAGTCATTCGGCGCGTCGGCTTGGGAATGGCCGTTGCCAATGCCGCAAGCTTTGTAAAGCTGCATGCTCATGGCGTTACCCAGGCTCGCGGGGGCGAAGGCGCAGCACGTGAGTTTTGCGAACTGATCCTGAACGCTTCAGGCAGCCTTGAAGCGGCCCACGCCGCCTACTTATAGAAGTTATTTATGCTGAGAAAAAAAATTCGCAGGTTCTTGATTCTGGGTGTGCTGGCATTATTAGTCGCAGCGGCAGGCTATTGGAACATCAGCCCAGAAACTTTTCTTGAGCAAAAAGCGGCCGTTGTCGATCCAGGCGCTATCGATTTCTATGCCACCAAGGCACACAGCTTGCAATTTTTGCCAGACGGTAAACTTCAGTACGATATGACATCCGACAAAGTTGAGCATCTTCAGGCCTCGGACGTCACGCTGCTGACAAATCCCGACCTGCAGCTGTTTCGCGGTGCGCAGTTTCCATGGCACGTACAAAGCTTGAGAGGTGAAGTTTCGCCTGGCGGCACTCAAGTCGAGCTGATTGACTCAGTACGCGTCGCCCGAACAGACGAAAAGAACCGTACAACCATCATTACCAGCAGTCGAATGACGGTATTCCCACAGAAGCAATATGCGCAGACCGAGCAAGCCGTTAGAATCGACGGCTTCGGCGGTGTTACCACCGGAACGGGCATGAAAGCGTATTTGAACGACGGCAGGATGAACCTGCTATCTAACGTAAGAGGACTGTATGAGGCTCGTTAAAACCCTCCCTTTTTTGCTCGGCCTGGGCACAGTACTGGGAAGCGTGAGCGCTTGGGCTCTGCCGACGGACCGCGATCAGCCTATTCATATCCAGTCTGACGACGCGCAACTCGATGACAAGCAAGGCATTGCCACTTACAAAGGCAACGTCATCATCACCCAAGGCACCATGAAAATCACCGGCAATACTGTGACTATCACCCGTACACCAACAGGTGAAATCAACGTATTTACCTCCGTAGGCAACCTTGCTTACTACGAACAGAAACCTGACGTGAACAAACCGATAGTTCAGGCGTACGGTGTAACTATTCAGTACTTTGCCCTGGATAATAAAATTGTGCTGATCGACAAAGCCAAGGTTATTAACGACGGCAACACCTCTGAAGGTGAAAAAATCATCTACGACACGGTGAGGCAGATCGTTAACGCCGGTCGTGCAAACGGCACTAAATTGACCGCTCCGCGTCCGCGGATCGATATGGTCATTCAGCCAAAAAGCAAACCCGACGCGCAGAAGGCCCCTTAATGGCGACGCTGAAAGCCCAACACCTGGCTAAATCCTACAAGGGTCGGCAGGTCGTACGCGATGTCAGCTTGTCTATCGACAGCGGTCAGATCGTCGGACTGCTTGGCCCTAACGGCGCAGGAAAAACAACCTGCTTTTATATGATTGTAGGGCTGGTACAGGCTGATCAGGGTCGTGTATTGATTGACGATCTGGACGTCAGCCACCAGCCAATGCACGGTCGTGCGCGGGCCGGAATCGGCTACTTACCGCAGGAAGCCTCCATTTTTCGCAAGCTGTCTGTTGCTGATAACATTATGGCGATACTAGAGACCCGCAAAGAACTAGATCGCGCGGCACGTCGCAAAGAGCTTGAAAGCCTGCTGCAAGAATTCCATATCAGCCATATCCGCGACAACTTGGGCATGAGCCTGTCAGGCGGCGAACGCCGTCGTGTGGAAATTGCACGCGCCTTGGCGACTTCACCCAAGTTTATTTTGCTGGATGAGCCTTTTGCAGGCGTCGACCCGATTTCAGTAGGCGATATAAAGCAAATCATCTACCACTTGAAGGCCAAGGGAATTGGCGTTTTGATCACCGACCATAATGTTCGCGATACCTTGGATATTTGTGAGACTGCCTATATCGTCAACGATGGACAACTGATCGCTGAAGGTGATTCAGAAACCATTCTGGCCAACCAATTGGTTAAAGAGGTTTACCTCGGCCATGAATTCCGCCTGTAAGGTCTGCGGTATATCGCTCTTCATAGGCGACAGACGCTAGAATTTCGCGCTGGCAAGCATTTTAATTTCCAGCGGACTCTAGGCAAACACTTAAGTTTCAGGCATATAATTTGCTTAAGTTGGCGCTCCGGCGCCCTGTAGTGGATGGCGCATGAGCGCCGGCGAATAAGGTGTTAAGCCCCTGCCATGAAACCATCGCTAGTCCTGAGAATGGGCCAGCAGCTGACGATGACACCTCAGCTGCAACAGGCTATCCGTCTACTCCAACTGTCGACCCTGGACCTTCAACAAGAGATCCAGGAAGCGTTGGAGTCCAATCCTATGCTGGAACGTCAGGAAGAAGGCGACGACTTCGACAACGCCGATCCAGTGGCCGATAGTGTAGAAAAACCTAACCCCGACATTCAGGAACCGACCTATCAGGAATCTGCCCCCACGGTGGACAACCTGGAAGAAGGTGACTGGAGCGAGCGAACGCCCAACGAGTTGCCCGTTGATACCGCGTGGGACGACGTTTATCAGTCCAGCGCCAGCAGCCTGCCGAGCAACGATGATGACGAATGGGATTTCACCACGCGCACCTCAGTTGGCGAGAGCCTGCAAAGCCATCTGTTGTGGCAGCTCAACCTGGCACCGATGTCCGACACTGATCGACTGATCGCAGTAACGCTGATCGACTGTATTAACAATCAGGGTTATCTGGACGAATCACTTGAGGAAATTCTCGACGCTTTCGATCCTGAGATGGACGTCGAACTGGATGAGATAGAAGCGGTGCTGCACCGCATCCAACAGTTCGAGCCCGCCGGGATCGGGGCTCGCAATCTGAGTGAATGTTTGTCACTTCAGTTGCGCCAGTTAGCCCCGAAAACTCGCTGGCTAGCAGAAGCACAACGCTTGGTATGCGATTACATCGACCTACTGGGGAGCCGAGATTACAGCCAATTAATGCGCCGTATGAAGCTCAAGGAAGATGAGCTGCGCCAGGTGATCGAACTGGTGCAGAGCCTTAACCCACGACCAGGCTCGCAAATCGAATCTGCTGAAGCCGAATACGTCGTGCCCGATGTGATAGTGCGCAAAGATAACGAACGCTGGTTGGTGGAGCTCAATCAAGAGTCAGTTCCACGCCTTCGGGTCAACCCTCAGTACGCTGGCTTCGTGCGCCGGGCCGATACCAGCGCCGACAACACGTTCATGCGCAATCAGCTGCAAGAAGCCCGCTGGTTCATCAAGAGCCTACAAAGCCGTAATGAAACCCTGATGAAAGTTGCAACACAGATCGTCGAACATCAGCGTGGGTTCCTTGAATACGGCGACGAAGCAATGAAGCCATTGGTCCTGCATGACATAGCAGAAGCGGTCGGCATGCATGAGTCGACAATTTCACGGGTGACCACCCAAAAATTCATGCACACCCCCCGCGGCATTTACGAACTGAAATATTTCTTTTCAAGTCACGTAAGCACCTCGGAGGGCGGCGAGTGTTCGTCTACGGCCATTCGCGCGATCATCAAAAAACTAGTTGCGGCGGAAAATCAGAAAAAGCCGTTGAGTGACAGCAAGATCGCTGGTTTACTGGAAGCACAAGGCATTCAGGTAGCCCGTCGCACGGTCGCCAAATACCGTGAATCATTAGGGATCGCGCCTTCGAGCGAGCGCAAGCGATTGATGTGATAAGGACCTGAAGCCATAGCGTTCCAGTGGCAGGTATTTAGCCTGCCTCTTTATGCACTGGCAACGAAGGAGACGCTGTATGCAAGTCAACATCAGTGGACATCAGCTAGAAGTAACAAAGCCCCTGCGTGAATACATTGAGCTGAAACTCAAAAAACTAGAGGGGCATTTTGACAAGATTACAAATGTGCAGGTAACAATGGCGGTCGAGAAACTGAAACAGAAGATCGAAGCCACGCTGCACATCCACGGTGGGGAGGTAGTCGCTAACGCAGAACATGACGACATGTATGCGGCCATCGATCTACTTACTGACAAGCTCGATAGACAATTGCTCAAGCATAAGGAAAAGCAGCAGAACATCCTTAAAGGTGCGACAGCTCGCTAAACACTCCCAACTCATGATCCGACTTGAAAATATCCTGACCCCCGGCCGTTCCATTGTGAACGTGCCGGGCGGCAGCAAAGAAAAAGCGCTCAGGCAAGTTGCCAATCTGATCGGCCATGAACTGCCGGGACTGAATTCGCACGATATCTTCGAGAAGCTCACCGCTCGCGAAAAACTGGGGTCGACAGGTTTTGGCAACGGTATCGCTATCCCTCATTGCCGCTTAAACGGCTGCAGCGAACCTATCAGCGCCTTGATTCATCTGGACGCTCCGATTGATTACGACGCCATTGATGGCGCTCCAGTCGATCTGCTATTTGTTTTGCTTGTTCCCGAAGCTGCCACAGACGCCCACCTCGAACTACTGCGACAAATTGCCAGCATGCTAGACCGCAGGGACGTGCGTGACCGACTGCGTGGGGCGAAAAGCAGCGAGGCTCTCTACCAGGTGGTCCTGGACGTACAGAACGGACATTAATCATGCGAATGATCATCGTCAGTGGCCGATCCGGCTCCGGCAAGAGCACCGCACTCAATGTGCTAGAAGATAACGGCTTTTATTGCATCGACAATCTGCCCGCCGGCTTGCTTCCAGAATTGGCTGATCGTGCTCTTGTTCATACTGAACTGGCCGAACCACTCGTAGCCGTTTCAATTGACGCGCGCAACCTCCCTAGTCATCTATTCCGCTTTCCTCAGCTACTTGAGGAACTGCGCAATCGACATATTCAATGCGATGTGCTGTACCTGGACGCAGACGAAGAGACCCTGCTCAAGCGCTTCTCGGAAACGCGTCGCCGCCATCCGCTAAGCAGCGCCAATCGCTCGCTGGCTGAAGCAATACGCGATGAAAGCTCCCTGCTCGGGCCCATCATAGATTTGGCTGACCTGAAGATTAATACCACGCAGCTCAATCTTTATCAGCTACGCGATACGATCAAGCTGCGCTTATTAAACAAACCAGAGCCCGGTACCGCATTTTTGATAGAGTCGTTTGGTTTCAAGCGCGGCATGCCCGTAGATGCCGATCTGGTGTTCGACGTGCGCTGCCTGCCAAATCCCTATTGGAAAACAGAGCTGCGCGAGCAATCAGGCCTGGATCAACCCGTTGCTGAGTATTTGGCCGCCCAGCCTGATGTCGAAGAGATGTTCCAGGATATTTACACGTATTTGAACAAATGGTTGCCTCGCTTTGCCGCCAGCAGCCGAGCTTACGTCACAATTGCCATTGGCTGCACCGGCGGGCACCACCGTTCCGTCTATCTGACCGAACGTTTGGGTCGGGTGTTGCAGCAATCCCTCAAGAATGTTCAGGTTCGCCACCGCGACCTCAACTGATAGGACTTCTATCGCGATGCCCGTTCATCAAATTACCATTATCAACAAGCTTGGGCTGCATGCACGTGCTGCGGCGAAATTCGTCGGGGTTGCCGGACGTTTTCCCTGTCAGATCAGAGTCGGCCGCACAGCCGAAAGCATGGTCGACGGCAAAAGCATCATGGCCGTCATGATGCTAGCTGCGGGCAAAGGCACTGATATCCATCTGCACACTGAAGGTGACGACGAACAGGCAGCTTTAGACGGTTTGATTGAGCTGATCAATAACCGGTTTGATGAAGGCGAGTGAGCTGAGCCGATAATTCAACGGGATCTGCGTGAGACTGAGCGTGTTCGGGAAACGAGGTTGCGACGTTCAGATAATCATAATCGGACCTTCGCAAATAAGTTCGCACCGCACCGGCCTTTTTGTCTGTAGGAGCTAAAGGGCGGCTCCTACAGATATTCAGCGTCATTCGATGGTTTAGCTACCTGCAACCATCATCCGCTCGATCAATACCGAACCCGTACGAATATTACTGCGCAGTTCAAGATCGCTGCCAATAGCAACGATTTGCTTGAACATGTCTCGCAGGTTGCTGGCAATGGTGACCTCTTGGACAGGGAACTGAATCTCACCGTTCTCAACCCAAAAACCCGCCGCACCACGGGAGTAATCGCCCGTCACCATGTTCAAGCCGCTGCCCATCAACTCGGTGACCAACAAGCCGCGCCCCATGCGACGCAATAATGCAGCCTGATCTTCTACACCATGAGTAACAAACAGGTTGTGCACGCCACCTGAGTTTGCGGTACTCGGCAAGCCCAGCTTGCGCCCGGAATAGGTTCCCAGCACGTAGGACACCAGATCACCATTCTCCACGAACGGCTTTGCGTAAGTCGCAAGGCCATCCCCATCGAACGCAGAACTGCCCATGGCGCGCATTAGATGAGGCCGCTCGTCGAGGGTTAGCCATTCTGGAAATAGCCGTTGGCCCATCGCGCCTTCGAGAAATGACGACTTGCGGTACAAGTTGCCGCCTGAGATGGCCGCCAAAAAGTGTCCGAAAAGGCCACCAGCCAATTCTGCTGAAAACAATACAGGCACTTCGCACGTTGGGACCGGACGTGCGCCCAAACGGCTAGCGGCACGCTGCGCGGCACGTCGGCCAATGCTCTGGGCATCTGCCAACAATTCACCCTGGCGACTCACGTCATACCAATAATCACGCTGCATCTGGCCGTCACCTTCGGCAATCATGACGCAGCTCAGGCTATGACGGGTCGAAGCGGAACTACCGATAAAGCCATGACTGTTGCCATAAACACGGCAGCCTTGATGAGTGTTGAGCGTTGTACCGTCGGCGTTCTTGATGCGGCTGTCGGCGTCGAAGGCTGCGGCTTCACAGATCAAAGCACGCTCAATCGCCTGTTCCGGGGTTATGTCCCAAGCGTGGAACAGGTCGAAATCCTGCAGATCTTTAGCCATCAACGCGGCGTCGGCAAGGCCCGAGCTTTCGTCTTCGGACGTATGCTTGGCGATGGCTAGCGCCGCAGCCACTGTTTCGCGAATGGCATCAGCGCCGCTGGCCGAAGTGCTCGCAGAGCCTTTGCGTTGCCCTACGTACAAAGTAATACCAAACCCTTGGTCGCGATTAAATTCGACAGTTTCAACTTCACGTTGCCGAACCGACGTCGACAAACCTTGCTCCAGTGACACCGCCACTTCACAGGCGCTAGCGCCTTGACGCTTGGCTTCAGCAAGAATTTGCTCGACTTGGTCTTGCAGTGCCGGCAAGGCTTGTGGGCCGACGCTTTGAGATTCACTCATGACTTTCTCCATCAAATTCTGCTTTCGGTATAGACCGAATACCGAGCGGGCCGGACAAGCGGCCCCCGACTGGTTATCATGGCGGCGATTATTAGCGGACTGCCCCCATGGTTGATTCTTACGACGACTCCCTCGACGAGGGTAAAAGCAAAACTCAGGTCAAACGCGAGCTACATGCTCTGGTTGACATGGGCGAGCGCCTGACCACACTCAAGCCTGACCTGCTGGCTAAGCTGCCCCTGACCGACGCCCTGCGCCGGGCTCTGGCTGAAGCGCCCAAGCACACGGCAAACATTGCGCGCAAACGGCATATCCTGTTCATCGGCAAATTGATGCGCGATCAAGACCTTGACGCCATCCTGGTATTGCTCGATCAGCTGGATGCCTCCACTCGCCAATACAACGAACGCTTTCACGGCCTGGAACGCTGGCGTGATCGCTTGCTTGTTGGCACCGACGAGGTGATAGAAAAATTTGTCGGTGACTATCCGCAAGCAGATCGTCAGCAACTGCGCTCCTTCATTCGTCAGGCTCAACATGAGCTCGCGCAAAACAAGCCGCCGGCTGCCAGCCGCAAATTGTTCAAGTACATCCGTGAGCTCGACGAGACCCATCGCGGTCTGCGCTAGTCCCTGATCCGGGGTTGGGTGGTTCTCCACCCAACCCCGGATCGCGTTCAACCGCCTGTCCCCCCTACCGTGATCGCGTCGATCTTCAAGGTTGGCTGACCCACGCCCACCGGTAAGGACTGACCGTCTTTACCGCAGGTGCCTACACCGCTATCCAGCGACAAATCGTTACCGACCATCGACACTCGACTCATAGCTTCCGGCCCGTTCCCGATCAAGGTCGCGCCTTTGACCGGTGCTGTGATCTTGCCGTCTTCAATCAAATACGCTTCGCTGGTGGAAAAAACGAATTTACCGCTAGTGATATCCACCTGTCCGCCGCCCAAGTTGGCGCAGTAGATGCCGCGTTTTACCGAGGCGATGATTTCGGCAGGGTCACTCTGTCCGGCCAGCATGTAGGTATTGGTCATGCGCGGCATCGGCAAGTGCGCATAGGACTCACGACGACCATTGCCGGTCCGGGCCACGCCCATCAGCCGTGCATTGAGCTTGTCCTGCATGTAGCCCTTGAGCACACCGTTTTCAATCAGCGTTGTGCATTGCGTCGGTGTGCCTTCATCGTCCACCGACAGCGAACCTCGACGGCCGGCCAACGTACCATCATCGACGATCGTGCACAGATTGGACGCAACCATTTCACCCATACGCCCACTGTAAGCGGAGCTGCCCTTGCGGTTGAAATCGCCTTCCAGACCATGACCGACCGCTTCGTGTAGCAGTACGCCCGACCATCCTGGCCCTAACACTACTGGCAAGGTGCCCGCAGGTGCTGGAATTGCTTCCAGATTGACCAATGCCTGGCGCAGCGCTTCGCGGGCATAACCCATGGCACGGTCATCGCTCAGGAAATAACGGTAATCGGTACGCCCGCCACCGCCATGACCGCCGCGTTCACGTCGACCGTTCTGCTCGACAATAACGCTGACGTTAAACCGGACAAGCGGGCGTACATCCGCTGCCAGGCTGCCGTCGGTGGAAGCCACCAAAATGCGCTCCCAGACGCCGGCCATGCTGACTGTGACTTGCTGAATGCGTGAATCCAATGCGCGCGTAGCGACATCGACACGCTTGAGCAGTTCGACCTTCTCTGCCCTGCTCATGACTTCAAGCGGGTTATCCGGCGCGTAGAGCTGGGCTACGTCTTGCGTAGTAAACGCCTGAACCGTGCCTTCTTGCCCAGCCCGCGAAATCGAACGCGCGGCGCGCGCCGCCAGACTCAAGGCTTCATGGGTAATGGTGTTGCTGTAGGCGAAACCGGTTTTCTCGCCCGATTGCGCCCGCACACCGACGCCTTGATCGAGATTGAAACTGCCTTCCTTGACGATGCCGTCTTCCAATGCCCAGGATTCGGAAATCTGTCCCTGAAAATACAGGTCAGCCGCATCGATCCCAGGTCCGGCCAGCTCGCCAAGCACTGACTGCAAGCTGTCGAGGCTCAAACCGCCAGGCGCTAAAAGGTGTTCGCTGACAGAGGACAAATCGCTCATATTCACTCCGAGGTATACACAGGCCGCACGGCGTCCTGCGAAAAAAATCGCCGATGATTAGACACCGGCATCCGCGCCCGTATGGACGCCTGTTCATCGCTGTTGCGCTCGGCCAGCAGCACCGCTTCGCCTTGAGCCTGTTCGGCCAATACTCGCCCCCAGGGGTCGATGATTGCTGCATGCCCGTAAGTTTCTCGTGGCCCCGGATGGGTTCCACCTTGCGCTGCTGCCAGCACATAACACTGGGTTTCTATCGCACGCGCCCGGATCAGGATGTCCCAGTGTGCGGCACCGGTCACCGCGGTGAATGCCGACGGCGCGGTAATCAGTTCCGCCCCGGCCTCACGTAGCGCACTGTACAATTCCGGGAAGCGTAGGTCGTAACACACGCTCAATCCCACGCGCCCTACCGGTGTATCCGCCACCACCACATTGTTCCCGTGGGCATAGTCATCGGACTCGCGGTATCGACCTCGGCTGTCGGCAACGTCCACATCAAACAGGTGCAATTTGTCATACCGCGCAATTTGCTCGCCGCGCTCATCGATCAACAACGAGCACGCGGTCACTTTGCCTTGTTGCCGATCACTCGGCGGGAGCGGAATCGTGCCGGCAACTATCCATAACTTGAGGTCGCGGGCGGCCAGTTTCAACCATGGCATGATAGGGCCTTCGCCTAGCGCCTCGGCGCGACCAATATCGGCGACGTCTCGACGACCCATTGCAGCGAAGTTTTCCGGCAATACGACGAGACGTGCGCCGACCGCTGCCGCCTGTTCCAGAAGACGACGGGCTTGAGCGAGATTGGCCAGGACATCACTGTTGCTGACCATTTGAATCACGGCAAAAGACATCACGCGCTCCGGACAAGACATACAGCCACTGTACTCCACCGCGCGCTATTGAGGTTTTTCAAAAGGTTTGTAGAAAGTGATTTTGGGGTCTTTGACCGGTCCTTGGACGCTGTACTGCACACTGGCAAAACGAGCTACCCGGTCACCCAATAATTTATCGACCAGGAATAAAGCACCGCCAATCGCCGGTGCGCCTATGATCAACGCGGCAATTGGCAAGTTATTGGTGACCGGCAGCGTCACAAGTAGTTTCGCGTCGACCCGGTCCTTGACCATGTCCAACGTGCCATCGAGCTCTAGATTACTCGATGGACCCGCCAGGGTAATTGGGCTGCGCGTCACGTAAACACCGTCGCTGGCAACCAGCAGACCCTTGACTTGGTCGTAGCTTAAGCCTTTACCGAGCAAATCTGAAAAATCCAGGCGCAGTCGGCGACCAATTGAGTTGAAGTTCAGCAGTCCGAAAACCCTGAGCGCTTGAGCGCTGCCTTCCACTTCTACGAACTGGCCTCTGTGCAACATAGCATCAAGGCTGCCAGAGTAGCGCTTAAGCGCAATCCAAGCGGGCGAGCCCGGCCAGCGGCCATCGGCGTTGAGCTCAAAAGACTCACTGGTGACCGAGGGCGCAAAGCTCCATGCTTTCAACACATCCGCCAGATTTTTGCCGGTGATTTGCCCCTTGTACCAACTGCTGGTCGATCCTGGCGCCCCTTCCCAACCTCCTTCGCCCTGCAGCAACATGCCTTTGAGACCAAGGCTTAACTCCGACAGCCGAGTTCCGGTCGGGGTCGGTCGTGCTTTGAGCGACCAGCCGCCAATCAATTGATCGCCCTGATATAGCTGGGTAACTTTGATATCCATCGACGGAAGCGATCGCGGGTCAACGTCCGCCAGTGGGTCGGGTGCATTTTCCACCACGGCGGCACCGGGGTCGGCGGGTGGCAATTTCAAATACAACAGATCGATCGCAATCGGCGCCGTTTTCGCGTCGGGCAAGTTTGCAGTGCCTTTGAGTAATGCACTGTCCATCGTCACGGCCCATGCTGCGTCTTTACGATCCAGCTGCAAGCTGACGTTTTCTAGGGTTGAGCCCATAACACTAAGCTTGCCGATTTGCAGGTCTGCGTTGCTCAGCAATTGCTTGGCACTGCCGCCGGGATCGTTACCCGCGTAGTGCTCGACTACGCTTTTCCAGGGTGCAACATCCAACTCAGACAATTCACCACGCACTCTAAGCCCTTTAGCGTCTGGAACGACCGCACCGCCTTTACCGAGGAACAGCTCACCCCGTCCTTGCGCCATCTTGCCGCTGGGCGAAGCGTAAGCGAGGTTGGCAAGGTCACCGTAAGTCACCCATAATCGCCGCTCCGGGCCTTGTAGGGTCATTCGGAACTGACTGTCACGCACTTCGTCCGGCCCTTTGCCAAACGGTGCAGGCAAGTCGACAGCCAACCCCTTAAGGTTGGAATCAATCTGTAGTTGGCTGTCGGCACCACCAAGGGTCACTTGCAGTTGATAAGGCATTTCGCCGGAAACCGGCATCGGCTGAGTATCACCCAACCATTGGGCAAGCCTTTTCTGTCCAATCTGGCCGCTGGCTGCGATCCGTGTCGTGATTGCTCCCGGCTTGCCTTCAGCAAAAATTTGCGCAGTGACCGGGTGCTCAAACGCTTGAGCGCGAATGTTATTGCCACTCAAACCTTTGGTATTGTCAAAGCGAAATGAGCCTTTAAGCTGGGTCAAGTCCAGCGACGGATTAGCCAATCTCAGACGCGCAGAGTCGGTATCGAAATCCACTAGAACCTTAGGCTCTTCGCCTTTACCCAAGGAAATGTCCAGCTTAAGTTTGCCTCGCAATGGGCCGTCACCCTGCCAACCGGCGAACGTATCGGCTGTACCGATGGGCGCTTCCTGTAAAATTTTCACGCCATCAGCCAGATCGCCCGCGAAGTCACTGTCGATCAATAAATGACTATTTTTTCCCGCAGCTGCATGGGGAATATTGACCGTGACATTGCTGATCTGAGTGTTTAGCAAACTACCTTTACTGGCGTTGATCCTGACACCCGCTCCATCGACAAATACCTTGGCGCTCACACCCGTCAATGTTGGCCAACCTGGTTGAAACGCCAGCGAGGCGTCGTGAACCTTAAAAAACAAACTGATGTTGCGCGCCGCATCCACAGCATCGTGCTGTAGCGAGCCTTGATACTGGAAGTAACCCTGATCCACGGCCCCACCCAGAATCGAAGTACGTAGCCACTCATCCAGGGCAGGGCTGAGCACCGCCGGTAAATACTTACCGGTGTAACGGCCATCGCCATCGACCAGGCCAACCCGCAGATCCATATAATCTTCCAGCGGGGAATTGAAGTGCAGCCTAATGAGAAAATCGCTGGCAATTTTGCCTTCATCACCGAGCACCTTGATGTACGGCGCAATCAAGGTAAAACTTTCCTTATCCAGCTTCCAAGTCAGTCGGGCATTGGCTTTTTGATACTGCCACGGCTTGGCAAAGATCGGGGACAAGTAAAGCATGAAGTCGTCAGTATCCAGGCGCAGCTCACCTTGGCCTAGATCGCCACTTATGCTGCCGCTGACATTTCCGGCTGCCGGTGCACCGTGATAAGCGTTGAAGCCGACCTTATCGAGATTGGCAGCGAAGCTGAAACGCTTGTCATCAATGGCTTGAGGCCGGTAGTCAAGCAGGACGTTGCGCAATCCGCCGGTCACTTTCAAGTGGTTTAGCACGACCATGAGTTGATCTGGCAGCGGCACCAGCGAATCGAGGATCGGCGTAATCGGCGTCAGGTCCAAACGATCGGCCTGCAGGTGCCAGAGTTCGTCATTGTCGCCAGTAGCAACCTGTTGTTTGAGCTGAATACGGCTTTCCCAGCGTTTGTCGCCAATGTTCATGGCTAACGATTCGAGCGACAGCGTGAAACCTGTTTCGATGCGCTGAAACCATGCACTTACGGCCAAATTGCTAATCTTGGTCGGCTTACGATCAGCATAAGCTCCAATAAATTGTGGGGCATTCACCCGAGCCACCGCACTTTGGAGCATGCCCTTGCTCCACGTTAGCCAAAATTCTCCACCCGCTTTAAGCGAGGATAGCTTCCACTGTTGTGTAAGGCTGGCCGGCAGCCAATGCGCCCAATCACTTTGAGGCAGGCTCAGGTAAACCTCAGCTTCGCCATCGCGCCATTTTTGCGGCTGAACTCGTGAACGCAAGTTAAGCGCTATGGGCTGGCCGTCGGGCAAGGTCAAGCGAGCGTCAAGTTGCTGATCATCCCCGGCAGTTTCAAGGGTAAAACCGAGGTAAGTAAAGGTCAGTGGTGACTGCCCGTAGGGTTGCAACGTAACTTGACTATCAAGCAATGACAGCCGGGTCACAGCTTTAATCTGGATCAACATTTGTTCGGGGTCGAACGGTTTATCGTCTTTAACCGGCAGTCCCTGAAGCGCCCAATGTCCGTCCTGATCCTCCCTAAGGCTCAGTTGTAAACCGTCGAGTTCAAGGTGAGCGATGCGTACTTCGTGGGCCATCAAGCTGGCCCAGAGATCGGGCACTGCTCTGACATGGTCGAGGCGCAAGGCGTTGGCACCCTCCCCCACGATCACATCATTGGCTATCAGCACGGGCACAAAGCCACTCCAGCGGCCTTCCAAGCTGCCGATGCTGAGGGGCATGGCAAGCGCGGCACGGGCTTTGGTTTGGATTTCGAACCGATACTCGGCAACCAACGGAACCAGTTGTCGGCCGACGCTGACATAGAGCGCCGTCAACACCAAAAACAGCGCGCAAGCGCCCAGGCCCAAACGAATCAAGACGCCAAGAACCCGTGTTAGCCGGCCCATATCAGCGGGCCATCCGGGCTAAAGTCTGAACATGCGATCGGCATTGCCGCGCAGTCATTGGGAAGATCCGGGATTGCTCATTCGCCACGCATAATTCTCATTAGATTTGAATCCGACGGATCACTGATCAGAGCAGCACTACGTCATATTGTTCCTGGGAATACATTGTCTCGACTTGAAAACGAATGGTGCGGCCGATAAAACCTTCCAATTCAGCGACATTACCCGACTCTTCATCCAGTAGGCGATCCACAACTTTCTGATTAGCCAGTACACGATAGCCTTCTGCTTGATAAGCCCGGGCTTCGCGGAGAATTTCGCGAAAAATTTCATAACAGACTGTTTCTGGAGTCTTTAATTTACCCCGACCCTGACAACTACTGCAGGGCTCGCACAGCACTTGCTCTATACTTTCACGAGTGCGCTTGCGGGTCATTTGCACCAGTCCCAACTCGGTAATGCCGATGATGTTGGTCTTGGCGTGGTCGCGTTCCAGCTGTTTTTCCAGCGTACGCAGTACTTGGCGCTGGTGTTCACCATCCTCCATGTCGATGAAGTCAATGATGATGATTCCGCCCAAATTACGCAGGCGCAATTGGCGTGCAATCGCCGTTGCCGCTTCAAGATTGGTTTTGAAAATGGTTTCTTCCAGGTTGCGATGCCCGACAAACGCACCAGTGTTGACGTCGATGGTGCTCATCGCTTCAGCCGGATCAATCACCAGATAACCACCGGACTTGAGAGGAACCTTACGTTCAAGGGCTTTTTGGATTTCGTCTTCAACCCCATAAAGGTCAAAGATCGGCCGCTCGCCTGGGTAATGCTCGAGGCGATCGGCGATTTCCGGCATCAGTTCGGAAACGAATTGAGTGGTCCGCTGAAACGTTTCCCGTGAATCGATACGGATTTTTTCGATCCGTGGGCTGACTAGATCACGCAGCGTGCGCAGGGCTAGACCAAGGTCTTCGTAAATCACACTGGGAGCGCTGACCGTCTGGATTTGCACGCCAATCTGATCCCATAAACGGCGCAGGTAGCGGATGTCCATTAGGATTTCATCGGCGCCAGCGCCTTCCGCTGCAGTCCGTAGAATAAAACCGCCAGCTTCAGTTATGCCTTCTTGCGCAACGCAGTCAGTCACTACTTTTTTCAGTCGCTCACGCTCAGCTTCATCTTCGATTCTGAGCGAAATTCCCACGTGCGCAGTCCGGGGCATATACACCAAGTAGCGGGACGGGATCGATAACTGAGTGGTCAGGCGCGCGCCTTTGCTGCCAATAGGGTCTTTGGTGACCTGCACTACCAAGCCCTGGCCCTCGTGAACCAGTGCGCTGATACTTTCAACCGACGGGCCTTCGCGCATGGAAATTTCCGAAGCGTGAATGAACGCTGCGCGGTCCAGGCCGATGTCGATAAATGCCGCCTGCATACCGGGCAAAACCCGCACGACTTTGCCTTTGTAAATATTGCCAACGATACCGCGCCGCTGGGTACGCTCAACGTGAACTTCCTGAAGTACGCCGTTCTCAACTACGGCCACGCGCGATTCCATCGGCGTGATGTTGATTAGAATCTCTTCACTCATGGCTTTTTACCTTCAAGGCGTTGCCAACAGGGTATGCCGAAACGGCTAAGCATTTCTGCGGTTTCGCACAATGGCAAACCGACGACTGCAGAATAACTACCCTGCAGGCTTTCGACGAAAATAGCTGCCAGGCCTTGAATTGCATAACCACCCGCCTTGTCTTGTGGTTCGCCGCTGTGCCAATAGGCCTGAGCTTCTGCGCTGTGGATTGGCCTAAATCGTACAAGAGTACGGACGATGAGGACTTCACACTTTTCGTGATCGAGGAGCGCGACCGCAGTCAGTACTTCATGCTCTCGGCCAGACAGCGCACTGAGCATGGCCAAGGCATCCGCTCGATCCACCGGTTTGCCAAGGATTCGGCCGTCTAGAACGACAGCGGTGTCGGCACCCAACACGCATGTTGGCGACCCCTTCGCGTCGAGCACAAGCAACGTCATACCCGCCTGGGCCTTCGCGCGCGCCAGCCGCTCTACGTAGGCAACAGGAGACTCTTCGGGGAAGGGGGTTTCGTCAATGTCAGCGCTGAGCGCCGCAAAGGACACGCCTATTTGCGTTAACAACTCACGACGACGCGGTGAACCAGAAGCCAGGTATAACAGGGGCATACGGACATCTCCTTGTCGGTGATCAGGCCATCGCCACCGTGTTCGTGACTATGCAAAAAATGCCACCGCGGAAAACGTAAGCCGTGACCGGTACAATAACTCTATCGATTAATAGATCGCCAAGCGTTTGCTCAAGCCTCTCAATCCATAACTGACCCATGGCCAGAGCAACGCACTGACTAGCGCTGGCAATACCAGCGCCAGCGTCGGCTGACGATTACCAGTCAACGCACTCAACCAGAGTTGCGCCAACTGGGCCAAACCAAAAATAACCAAAATGACCATACTTTGCTGCCACATCGGGAAGGTGCGCAGACGTTGCTGCAAAGACATCACCAAGAATGTGATCAGGGTCAAAATCATCGCGTTCTGCCCAAGCAATGTACCGTACAACACGTCTTCGGCCAGCCCGAGCATCCACGCAGTGGCCATGCCAATTCTATGCGGCAGCGCTAACGCCCAAAACGCCAACAGGAGCGCGAGCCAAAGCGGGCGAAATATTTCCATGAACTGCGGCAACGGGGAAACACTCAGCAGTAAACCAACAGCAAAGCTGAACCACACTACCCAACCATTTTTTGCGTGCGCGAGACGGACCATTATTCTTCCCTCGTCCCAGGTGCTACAGGTGCGGCAACCGGCGGTTTGATCGCAACTGGCTTGACCGGCGGTTTGCCGGCAGGGATTGTTTGCGTATGGGATGGCGTTGGCGAACCATGTGCCGGGGCCGGGTTGGGGACGGCGGATGTCGCCGGAGCATGAACTGCACCAGGGCCAGGTTTAGCGTGTGCCCCGGCAGGTATAGCAACGCCAGGTGCAGAAGGAGTGGCAGGCGTAGCAGCCTCCGCGCCAGGATGATCAATCACTTCCTGAGCTTGCGCAGCATCGGCCGCCCGCTGCTCGGCCGACCGGCCATCGCTGAAGACCAGCAACAGGTAACGGCTGCGATTCAATGCGGCAGTAGGAACGGCGCGCACGATGGCGAACGGTTGGCCGGGGTCGTGAATCACTTCCCTGACGGTCGCCACCGGGTAACCCGCCGGAAAGCGCTGACCGAGTCCAGAGCTCACCAACAGGTCGCCTTCTTTGATGTCCGCCGTGTCTGGCACATGCCGAAGTTCCAAGCGTTCCGGGTTACCAGTGCCACTGGCAATGGCACGCAAGCCATTGCGATTGACCTGAACCGGGATGCTGTGGGTGATATCGGTTAGCAGCAGAACTCTTGAGGTGTACGGCATTAACTCGACCACCTGGCCCATCAAGCCACGGGCATCGAGGACAGGCTGACCCAGCACCACGCCGTCGCGCTCACCCTTATTGATAATGATGCGATGCGTAAAGGGATTGGGGTCCATGCCAATCAACTCGGCCACTTCGACCTTTTCGTTGACCAGCGCGGAAGAGTTGAGCAACTCGCGCAGACGCACGTTCTGCTCAGTCAAAGCCGCCAGTTTTTGCAGGCGCCCTTGCAGCAGCAAAGCTTCAGTCTTGAGTTTTTCGTTCTCGGCGATCAGCTCGGTACGGCTGCCAAACTGGCTGGCGACACCTTGATAAAGGCGTTGCGGCAAATCGGCAATCCAGTACGACTGCATCAATACCAGCGACATCTGGCTGCGCAGAGGCTTTAGCACCGTAAAACGGGCATCCACTACCATCAGCGCAACGGATAAGACGACCAGCACCAGCAGGCGCACGCCCAGTGAGGGGCCTTTTGCGAAGAGCGGTTTAATAGGCCGCTCCTTGCGGGCATGCGTTCGATGGATTGAGCTTCAACTGGTTGTACTTATTCTTCATACGGCATGCAACCGGCCTAGACACAGATGGACAGAAGATAACGCCTTATTTTGGCGCCAGCCTAACGAATACAGGCAGCATCGCTGCTACCTGTAGACCACGACTGCTGGACTTTGCGCTCAACGAACTCACTCGGTAGAGAGCAGGTCCATGGTGTGCTTGTCCATCATTTCCAGCGCACGACCACCGCCGCGAGCCACGCAGGTCAGTGGGTCTTCGGCGACGATTACCGGCAAACCCGTTTCTTGGGCCAGCAACTTGTCCAGGTCACGCAACAACGCGCCACCACCGGTCAGCACCAGACCGCGCTCGGCGATGTCCGAAGCCAGCTCCGGAGGCGACTGCTCCAGCGCGCTTTTAACCGCCTGAACGATAGTCGCCAGCGACTCCTGCAGCGCTTCTAGGACTTCGTTGGAGTTGAGTGTGAAAGCACGTGGAACGCCTTCAGCAAGGTTACGACCACGTACGTCAACTTCACGCACTTCTCCGCCAGGGTAAGCGGTGCCGATTTCCTGCTTGATGCGCTCTGCGGTTGATTCACCAATCAGGCTGCCATAGTTACGACGTACGTAGGTGATGATCGCTTCGTCGAAACGATCGCCACCCACTCGCACGGATTCGGCATACACAACACCATTGAGCGAGATCAGAGCGATTTCAGTGGTACCACCACCGATATCGACAACCATTGAGCCGCGCGCCTCTTCCACTGGCAGGCCAGCGCCGATCGCGGCAGCCATTGGCTCCTCGATCAGGAACACTTCACGAGCACCGGCACCAAGGGCCGACTCTCGAATGGCTCGACGTTCCACCTGAGTGGATTTACACGGCACACAGATCAACACCCGAGGGCTTGGCTGCAGAAAGCTATTCTCATGAACCTTGTTGATAAAGTACTGCAGCATCTTTTCGCACACGCTGAAGTCGGCAATAACACCGTCTTTCATCGGGCGAATGGCCGCAATATTGCCCGGAGTACGGCCAAGCATACGCTTGGCTTCCATTCCGACGGCAACAACGCTTTTCTGATTCCCGTGGGTGCGAATGGCCACCACCGAAGGTTCATTCAGTACAATACCGCGCTCACGCACGTAAATAAGGGTGTTGGCAGTGCCCAGATCGATCGAAAGATCGCTTGAGAACATGCCACGCAGTTTCTTGAACATGGGAAAAGGACCCTAGGCAACGCGTGGGTAAAAAAGTGCGGCAAACTCTAACAACGACAGGGATTTTGGGCAAGGAGCCAATATGTTAAATTGGCTGTTTTTCCAAGCACGAGCCAAGACGTTCGCGGCCATACGACCGCAGAAATGCGGTAGTGTTCGCACAATCTAACACACGGAACCCATCCGTCTGCTTTCCACTGGAGATTCCCATGGCGCTTGATCGCTCCGACGTGGAAAAAATCGCTCATTTGGCCCGACTAGGCCTGAATGACGCCGATATTCCGCGTACTACCGATGCACTTAATAATATTCTCGGGCTGGTAGATCAGATGCAAGCCGTTGATACCGGCGGTATCGAACCACTGGCGCACCCGCTCGAAGCCTCTCAACGCCTGCGTGCTGACGTCGTGACCGAGCGAAATCAGCGCGATACTTACCAAGCCATCGCACCAGCGGTCGAAAACGGCCTTTATCTGGTTCCGAAAGTCATCGAGTAAGGGAAAGAGCCTTCAATGCACCATTTGACCCTAGCCGAGATCGCCCGCGGACTCGCCGAAAAAAAGTTTTCTTCTGAAGAATTGACCCGGGTTCTACTGGCGCGTATCGCCCAGCTTGACCCGAAAATCAACAGCTTCATCACGCTCACCGAGGACTTGGCAATTGGCCAGGCACGCTCGGCCGATGCCCGCCGCGCGGGGGGTGAGAGTGGCGACTTGCTGGGCGTCCCACTGGCCCACAAAGATCTGTTTTGTACCTTGGGCATTCGCACCAGTTGCGGTTCGAAGATGCTCGACAACTTCAAAGCACCGTACAACGCAACGATTGTCGCTAAATTGGCCGCCGCCGGTACGGTAACGCTAGGCAAGACCAACATGGACGAATTCGCCATGGGTTCTGCCAATGAGTCCAGCTATTACGGTCCTGTGAAAAACCCGTGGAACCTTGAACACGTTCCCGGCGGCTCGTCGGGTGGTTCGGCGGCGGCCGTTGCCGCTCGCCTGTTGCCTGCCGCTACCGGCACCGACACTGGCGGCTCTATTCGCCAGCCGGCGGCGTTGACCAACCTCACGGGTCTAAAGCCGACATACGGTCGTGTGTCACGCTGGGGGATGATTGCTTACGCTTCAAGCCTTGATCAAGCCGGCCCGATGGCGCGCACGGCTGAAGACTGCGCTCTGCTGCTGCAAGGCATGGCCGGCTTCGATCCGCAGGACTCCACCAGCATCGATGAGCCCGTGCCGGATTATTCCGCCAGCCTCAACGGCTCGTTGCAAGGACTGCGAGTCGGTATTCCAAAAGAATACTTCGGCGCCGGTCTCGACCCACGTATTGCTGAATTAGTTCTTGAAAGCGTCAAGGAGCTGGAAAAACTCGGTGCCGTCGTCAAGGAAGTCAGCCTGCCGAACCTGCAACATGCCATCCCGGCTTACTACGTCATTGCACCCGCTGAAGCCTCCTCGAACCTGTCGCGTTTTGATGGCGTGCGTTTTGGCCATCGTTGCGAGGACCCGAAAAACCTTGAAGACCTGTACAAGCGTTCTCGCGCAGAAGGCTTCGGCCCAGAAGTGCAGCGGCGAATCCTGGTCGGGGCCTATGCGCTATCTGCCGGTTATTACGACGCCTACTACCTTCAAGCACAGAAAATCCGGCGCCTGATCAAGAATGACTTCATGAGTGCCTTCGCTGAAGTCGACGTAATTCTGGGGCCAACCACGCCGAACCCAGCCTGGAAAATCGGCGCCAAGAACGACGACCCGATTTCTGCCTATCTGGAAGATTTCTACACCATCACCGCCAACCTTGCGGGCCTGCCAGGCTTGTCGATGCCGGCCGGTTTCGTCGCCGGCCTGCCGGTCGGCGTGCAACTGCTTGCGCCCTACTTCCAAGAAGGCCGCTTGCTCAATGTCGCTCACCAGTATCAACAAGTGACCGACTGGCATACGCGCAGCCCATCAGGCTTCTAAGGAGAAAACACATGCAATGGGAAGTTGTGATCGGGCTGGAGATTCATACCCAGCTGTCGACCCAATCGAAGATTTTCTCCGGCAGCAGTACTACGTTCGGCTCTGAGCCAAACACGCAAGCAAGTCTTGTGGACCTCGGCATGCCTGGCGTATTGCCGGTGCTGAACCAGGAAGCGGTGCGGATGGCGGTCAAACTGGGCTTGGCGATTGACGCCGAGATCGGCCAGCACAATGTGTTCGCACGGAAAAACTATTTTTACCCGGACCTGCCGAAGGGTTATCAGATCAGCCAAATGGAATTGCCGATTGTTGGCAAAGGCCATCTGGACATTACGCTCGAGGACGGCACGGTCAAGCGTATCGGCGTCACCCGTGCGCACTTGGAAGAAGATGCAGGCAAGAGTTTGCATGAAGATTTCAACGGGATGACCGGGATTGACCTGAACCGCGCTGGCACGCCGCTGCTGGAAATCGTTTCAGAACCAGACATGCGGTCCGCCAAAGAAGCCGTAGCCTACGTCAAAGCCATGCACGCACTGGTTCGTTACCTGGGCATTTGCGACGGCAACATGGCCGAGGGCTCTTTGCGTTGCGACTGTAACGTATCGATCCGTCCGTTTGGGCAAGTCGAATTCGGCACCCGTTGCGAGATCAAGAACGTCAACTCGTTCCGCTTCATTGAGAAAGCCATCAACACCGAAGTTCGACGCCAGATCGAGCTGATCGAAGACGGTGGCCGGGTGATCCAGCAAACCCGTCTGTACGACCCAGGCAAAGACGAAACCCGCGCCATGCG
Source organism: Pseudomonas sp. 10S5 (assembly GCF_035019745.1). Taxonomy (NCBI): domain Bacteria; kingdom Pseudomonadati; phylum Pseudomonadota; class Gammaproteobacteria; order Pseudomonadales; family Pseudomonadaceae; genus Pseudomonas; species Pseudomonas sp. 10S5. The sequence goes on along the minus strand of NZ_JASJVL010000024.1, from coordinate 26,359 downwards.
CAGCAAAGAGGAAGCCAACGACTATCGTTACTTTCCGGACCCCGACCTGCTGCCGGTGGTGATCGAGAGTTCGTTTCTTGATGAAGTCCGCGCCACGCTGCCGGAATTGCCACCGCAAAAACGCGAACGCTTTCAGGCACAGTTCGGCTTGTCGGCCTATGACGCTAGTGTCCTGGCTTCAAGCCGCGAACAAGCGGATTACTTTGAAAAAGTTGTTGGTATCAGTGGCGACGCCAAATTGGCCGCCAACTGGGTCATGGTCGAGCTGGGCAGCTTGCTGAACAAACTGGCCGTGGAAATTGATCAGTCACCGGTCAGCGCCGAGCAATTGGGCGGAATGTTGCTGCGCATTACCGACAACACTATCTCAGGCAAAATCGCGAAGATGGTGTTCGAAGGCATGGCCAATGGCGAAGGTAGCGCTGACGAAGTAATCGAGCAACGTGGCCTGAAACAGGTAACCGACAGCGGCGCTATAGAATCGATGCTTGACGAAATGCTTGCGGCCAACGCTCACCAAGTGGAGGACTATCGCGCAGCAGACGAAGCCAAGCGCGGCAAGATGTTCGGTTTCTTCGTCGGTCAGGCCATGAAAGCGTCAAAAGGCAAAGCCAACCCGCAACAAGTGAATGAATTGCTGAAAAGCAAACTTGAGGGGTAAACATAACCCCCCCTGTAGGAACCAAGCTTTTTAAGTTCTGAGGGGCTGTGGGGCGAATTCATTCGCGATTGGGATGACGCGGTGACCATATTTACCGCGGTCCCGAAAGAGTTCGGTCCCATAGCGTTGTGCGAATCCAAGCCGAAAACCATTGAAGGACCAGACCATGTGGCGGCTCTTCAGCACGTGCGCTTTACTTACTTTGCTTACTTTACTGGCCGGTTGTGCCGGCCAGAACATAGATCCTCGGGGTTACAACGAAACCGGCAGCGCTTCTTTTTACGGCGCCAAACATCAAGGCAAACGCACCGCCAGCGGTGAGCGCTTTGACCAAAACTTACTAACTGCCGCACACCGCGACTTACCCTTCGGCACGCGGCTGTTGATCACAAATCTGGGTAACGACAAAACCGTCGAAGTTCGGGTTAACGATCGCGGTCCTCACTCCCATGGACGCCTGATCGATTTGTCACGCAAAGCCGCGGAGCAACTCGGTATGCTGAGCGCCGGTGTAGCGCGGGTACGCGTGCAAACGTTAGGCGACTGATAGGTGACTTGAATTCTAGGGCTATCCACGCTTGCTCTGCCGAACCTGCTTCAGCTGTTTGGCGGCTTATTTCTTTTGGTGGTGGGCGCTGAGTTATCAGTACGCGCAGCCGTGCGCTTGGCCGCCAGCCTAAAAGTCAGGCCATTGATTCTCGGGCTGACGGTGGTCGCCATGAGTAGCAGCGCTCCGCAAATGGCGGTTAGCCTGCAAGCTGCTTTTTCTTCCAGTCCTGACATCTCGGTGGCCAGCGTGGTGGGCAGTAACATTTTCAATGTGCTGATCACCTTGGGCCTGTGCGCACTCATCATCCCATTGCGAGTCGCACGGCAATTGGTTCGCGTCGACACGCCATTGATGATCGGTGCCAGTGCGCTGGTATTTGCTTTGTCTTATAAAGGCGAACTCGGCGCGGTAGACGGCGCTATCCTGTTATTTGCATTGCTGGCATATCTACTGACGTTGGCACGACGTTCGCGCCGGTACGTGCCGAAAAGTACGCCGAAACACACACATACGTCCCTAGCACGGCAAGTCGTCAGTGTTGTAACAATAGCTTTTGGTCTGATGTTGCTGGTGATGGGGGCGCACTTGTTGGTAGAAGCCGCTGTGGCGATTGCCCAAGATCTGGGGTTATCGGAACGGGTGATCGGCCTGACTGTGATCGCGGGCAGTACTTCGTTACCGGCGCTAACCACCTCGTTAATCGCCGCTATGCGGGGCGAGCGGGACATTGCGGTTGGCAATGTGATCGGTAGCAATCTGTTTAACCTGCTTGGCGTGCTGGGTATGACCGCGATGGTCGCACCGAGCCCGTTATCCATATCACCGAACGCGCTGGGCTTCGATTTGCCGGTGATGCTGGCGGTTTCTGCCGTATGTTTGCCGGTGTTCTATTCAGGCTATCGCGTCACGCGCACCGAAGGTTTGCTTCTGCTCGGGCTGTACTTGGCCTATGGACTGCACATTATCTCGTTTACCACGGGGATGCCGCTGGCCCATACGCTGGAAAAACTGATGAGCTACTTGATTCTGCCCCTGCTGGCTGTGCTCATCCTGTTTACTTCCGTGAAGGCATGGCGACGGCAGCATCAGAGAAGCAGCTAAATCCAACCGCCCCACTGCAGGATAAAAATTCCGATGTTGGTGGTGATCGCCGCTGCCAGCGTGGTGATCACAATAATCGCCGCGGCTAATTCATGATTGCCATTGGCCGCCCGCGCCATGACGAAGCTAACGGAAGCGGTTGGGCTGCCAAAATACAGAAACAAAATTCCCAATTCCGCCCCGCGAAAACCCCATAACCATGCACCCAATGTACTGAGCACCGGCAGCCAGATCATTTTTACCGTACTGGCACTGATCGCCAGATCGCCACTTTTGCGCAACGCCACCAGCGACAAGGTGCCCCCAATGCAGATCAACGCCAGCGGCAAGGTCATCTGTGCCAAGTATTCGCCGGAAGTTTGCAGCCAGCTCGGCAGACCAATCTTGAAGTAAGCGAACGGTGCAGCCACCAACACGCTGATAATCAGCGGATTGCATAAAACACTTTTTAATACGCTCCACGGATCAGACTTAATTACCGGGCTGTAGACCGCCAACACAATGGTCGACAACGTGTTGTAGAGCAAAATGACTAGCGCCGCGAGGATCGCGCCTAACGAAATCCCGTAGTCGCCATACAAACTGCCCGCCAGCGCGAGGCCAATAACACCATTGTTTCCGCGAAACGCGCCTTGAGTGAAAATCCCTCGGTCTTCGTAAGGGCAACGCCAAATCGCCCATCCCCATGCAAAGCCAAAGCTGACCAGTGTTGCAATGAAAAAATACCCCAGCAACGCCGGTTTCAACGCTGCGCTCAGGTCCGCATGAATAATGCCGAGGAATAACAACGCGGGCATGGTGACGTTGAACACCAAGGCTGATGCTGTATGGATAAAGCTGTCGTTGATCCAGCCCACCCGCTTGAGCGCCACACCGAGAAACAACATGGCGAAAACCGGCGCGGTGATGTTCAGGGTCTCTAAAAATATACCCAGCATGTGTTCAAAACCCTGGCCCGTCGTTAGGCGGGTAATGATATGTCAGCGGGCGTACAGATTCACTGTGCAGATCACCATGATTGGGGTCCACGGTCATTTGTTACACCACTGTAACCCCTTCCATCTCAACCACTTCCGGGCGCTTCAGCAGCGCATACGACACGCCGGTTAGCACACTGCCAGCCACAATGGCGAGCAGGTACAGCAAGGCATGATTGATCGCATTGGGGATCAACATTACGAACAATCCGCCGTGGGGTGCCATCAGCTTGCAGCCGAAGAGCATCGACAATGCTCCCGTCAGTGCGCCACCCGCGACGCTGGCCGGGATTACACGCAACGGGTCTTTCGCTGCAAATGGAATCGCCCCTTCAGAAATAAAACATAGGCCCAGCACCAGTGCAGCCTTGCCCGCCTCGCGCTCGCTCTGCGCAAATTTGTGACTCGCAATGACGCTGGCGATGGCCATGCCGATGGGCGGCACCATACCCGCAGCCATGGCAGCGGCCATGGGTGCATAGCTCTGCGACGCCAGCAGCCCGACTGAAAATGCGTAAGACGCTTTGTTGATCGGGCCGCCCAAGTCGACACACATCATCGCGCCGAGCAACACGCCCAACAGCACCGCATTGGTGGTACCCATGCTGTCGAGGAAATGCGTCAAGCCTTGCAGCATCGCCGCCACGGGGGTGCCGACCACATAGATCATTACCAAACCAGTGAACAAACTCGCCAACAACGGAATGATCAAAATCGGCTTAAGCGCTTCCAGGCTAGCTGGCAAGCGCGCATATCGGTTAACCGCCCAGGCGCTGTAACCCGCCAGAAAACCGGCAATGATCCCGCCAATAAACCCCGCACCCAAGGTGCTGGCTAGCAAACCCCCGATCATTCCCGGGGCGAGGCCCGGACGGTCCGCAATTGAATAAGCGATGTAACCCGCCAGCAAGGGCACCATTAACTTGAACGCTGTATCGCCGCCGATTTTCATCAACGCTGCGGCTAACGTGCCTTGATCTTCATACGCGTGGATCCCGAATACGAACGACAATGCGATCAACAGACCGCCCGCCACCACCATCGGCAACATGAACGACACACCCGTCAGCAGGTGTTTATAGACGCCGGTTCTCTCTTTTTTACGCGGCGCCGCGTGTGCACCCACCGCAGACTCCACCGCGCCTTCAGCCAAGGCAGCTTTTAACGTAGCCTCCGCTTGCTTAAGGGCAATGCCGGTGCCGCAGCGATAAATTCGCTTCCCGACAAACCGCTCGGTATTGACCTCGATATCCGCAGCCAGCAACACCACATCCGCTTCAGAAATGGCTTGAACGCCCAGCGGGTTGCGCGCACCCACCGAGCCCTGTGTTTCTACCTGCAGTTCATAACCCAGCCGCTTGGCCGCCTGCTGAATAGCTTCTGCCGCCATAAATGTGTGAGCAACCCCAGTGGGGCAGGCGGTGACTGCGACCAAACGTGGAGGTCTGACGCTGGCGGTTATTGAAGGCGAAGCATCAACGGCCTGGTGGACGTGCACGATGGCGCGCTCAGCGGCCGTACGCAGGAAGCCTTCAGCGTCCGCTAATGCGTGAGCCGGCGTGGTTTGAAAAAGACGTTTACCCACAAACCGACTCAAATCCAAAGCACCGGTACTGACCACCAACACCCAATCAGCAGCGACGATCACTTCGGGCGAGAGTTGATTATCAGGCAGATCAGGCTTGTGGATTTCGACGCTGGTTTGCCAACCCAGGCGCTGCGCGGCAGCCTCCATTAACCGGGCGCTGAGGACGCTGCTGATTTTGCCATTGGGACAGGCCGTAATAATCGCTAACTTCATGGGTCACAATCCTTCTTATTGTTCTGTCAAAGCGCACACGTTGACGCCTTTTTCTAGCAACTTCAGTTGCGCCAAATCACCAATGCCAAAACCGATCTGAGTTACCGCCATTGCCGCAATTGCCGTGGCTGTACGCAAAGTCTGCTGGGGCGAATGGCCGCTTAGCAGCCCATGAACCATGCCCGCCAGCAATGAATCCCCTGCCCCGACAGTGCTGGCAACCACCACCTTGGGTGGCAATGCTTGCAGCGCCACGCCAGAACTGAACCAGTGCACCCCTTCCGAGCCTTGGGAAATCACCACATGCTTGATGCCTTGCGTATGCAAACGGGCAGCAACCTCGGCTTGGGCCTCAATTGAGATAATCGGAGAATCCAGAGCTTCAGCGAGCTCTTCGGTATTGGGTTTGATCAGCCAAGGGCTCGCCGACAATGCAGCGCGCAACGCCAACCCGCTGGTATCGACGGCAACCTTCAGGCCCAGACCGTTAAGACGCAGCAGTAGCGCTCGCAGCCATTCTGGGCTGACACCGCGCGGCAAGCTGCCGGCTAGGACGACGGCGTCAAAACCCCCAGCAATTTGCTCCAGACGCGTCATCAACTCATGTTGCGCATCTTCACCAACCTGTGGCCCCGGCCCGTTCAAATCAGTAATGCGCCCGCTGGTCTCTGCCAATTTGATGTTGCTGCGGGTTTCACCAGGCACCCGCACGAATTCATCGACAAACCGCCGCTTGGCAAACAACGTCTCAAACGGCTGCTGATTGTCGATGCCGAGAAATCCACCCACCGTCAACTGGTGTCCTAAATCGGCTAGCACTTGCGCGACGTTGAGACCTTTGCCCGCAGCATGACTGAACATGGCGTGGCTACGATTGACCTGCCCCGCCTGCAACGGCCCCATTTGCACAGTGAGGTCCAGCGCAGGATTTAGTGTCAGGGTTAGAATTTTCGCCATTATAAAGTCTCCAAAAGCCGAGCATCCGCCGACAGCGTTTCAACGAGCGCGCGCACTTCGCTGGCTGTCCCGAGGGTCAACGCACGGCGCGCCAGGTGCTGCACGTCGCCCAGGCTCAACTCACGAACGCAGGCTTTGACTTCGCCAATGCTGCGCGCCGCAACACTTAACTCATCGACGCCCAATCCCACTAGCAGTACCACTGCCCTGGGATCAGCGGCCAACTCACCGCAGACGCCGACCCATTTACCATGGGCATGCGCAGCGCGCACGGTGATGTCGATCAGTTGCAGCACCGCAGGGTGCAAGCCATCCGCTTGCCCCGACAATGTCGGATGGCCGCGGTCGATGGCGAGGGTGTACTGAGTCAGGTCGTTGGTGCCAACACTGAAAAAATCCACTTCACGGGCTAGCACTGGCGCCAATAATGCGGCCGACGGCACTTCGATCATGATCCCTAGTTGCAGGTCCGCCACGGGGATTTCTTCACGCAAACGCAGGGCCATATCTCGGGCCTGGCGCCACTCTTCAACAGTGCCCACCATGGGAAACATGATCCGCAACGGGCGATTGTCGGCAGCACGTAATAGGGCGCGGAGCTGGCTTTCCATGATTTCCGGCCGCTGCAAGGTCAGACGAATACCTCTTACGCCCAAGAATGGATTCTCTTCCTTGTCCATCGGCCAGTACGGCAAGGGTTTATCGCCACCCACGTCTAGCGTTCGCACCACCAGCGGCCTGCCTTGGAGTGCATCAAATACGCGTCGATATTCAATTTCTTGGGTGGCTTCGTTTGGCGCCTGAGTATGGGCCATGAAAATAAGCTCGGTGCGCAAAAGGCCAATGCCCTCCGCGCCTTGCTCAACAGCCACTGCGGTACTGGCGCTATCGCCGATATTGGCGAACACCTCCACGGCGTGTCCGTCACGGGTGAGTGCAGGCTCAAGGCGTAATGCTGCCGCAGCGTTTAAGCGTTTGATACGGGTATCACGCTCAAGGATGGCGCGCTGCAAACTAGCGGTGTCTGGCGCGACGCTGAGTCGCCCGCGTAACCCGTCGAGCAGCAGCGGGGTGCCGGGCTTGATCAGTAACACTGCATTGCCCGCACCCACCACCGCCGGAATGCCTAGGGCTCGGGCAACAATGGCGCTGTGCGCGGTAGCGCCGCCACGGGCTGTCAGAATGCCTGCCACCCGTGCGGGATTGAGGCGTGCGACATCGGACGGACCGACTTCATCCATGACCAGGATGTAAGGTTGCTCGGGCTCGACGACAGTTTCGACGCCGCATAACTGTGCCAGCAACCGGCGCCCGATGTCTCGCAGGTCTGCGGCACGTTCCGCCAGCAGTGCATCATGCAATTGCTCCTGCCGCAGGGCGGCTGCTTCCACGACGCCGACCCAGGCCGCAGGTGCACTTTCGCCTTGCTCTAAGCGTGCGCAGACTTCATCGGTAAGGCCGGGATCGTCGAGCATTTCTTGGTGAGTGATAAAAATCTCACGAATCGCCTTGGCATTAGCGCGCTGGATTAGCCCCTCAAGGTCCTGACGAACCGCAAACAATGCCAATTGCAGGCGTTGATGCTCAGCCGCGCTAGATTCACCCCTCAAGGGATAGTCAAACTGATGCGCCACTGGAACGTGCGCCGGTCCCACCGCAATACCAGGAGCCGCAGCAATGGCCTGGATTACGCTGCCATCAGCGGGGGCAATCACGCTTGGCGCGATCGTCTTTGGCTCCGTCTCCACGGGTGACTCGACGGCAGCCATGTCGGTCTTCGAGAGCGGGCGGGAAAGCGCCTCACTTTCCTCGCCCAATCCCTCTTGAACCGCTGCAATCAAGGCCGGCAAAGCATCGGCGGCGACCATGGGGTCAACCGTGAACTCCAGCGTTTGCCCATGGCGTGCGCCTAGACTGAGCAACCTGGTCAGGCTTTTGACCGACACAGCACTTTCACCACTTTCCACAACGCGTACGCGAATCTCGCCTTCGAAGCTTTTTGCCAGTTGCGCCAGAGTCTTCGCCGGTCGAGCATGAAGGCCGTGAGCATTGGCAAGTGTCACCCGCTGGCTGGGCCAATCTTCTGGTAATTGGCAGCCCAACACCGCCAAGACCGCGTGACTGCTGGTGGCCAGCCCTAGTTCGCGGCCTCGGCCTTCGACCAGCACCGAACACAAGCGCTCAAGGAGTGCTTGATGAGCCTCACCCATGCTGGCGAGGCAAAATAAACCGGTGAGCGGCTTACCCAAAAAACGAATCGGTTTGTCTGGGGTGACAAAGGCCAAGCCGGGACGCTTGACGGTTTGCTCGCTGTGCAGCCACCAAAGGCCGTCACCCAGTGGCAACGCTTCAACCTGTTGCAGTACGGCCGCGAAGCCGTTGCTCACACAGTCGGCTTTGCGCAAAAGACGCGCACCACGCCACACCAGCTCTTCGAAGTCATCTGCCGAGACACCGAGGCCGATCAACTGCGCATCAAGTGCCAACGCTTGCGGAGCGCCCTGCAATAACTCAATCAACGCTTCGGGGGATGCTGCCTGACGCAACGCTTCACCCAAGTCCGCGTCTCCTAGCGCCCGAGTGAGCAGTTGCAACAAGCGTAAGTGTTCATCGGTTTTAGCCGCGATACCGATGGCCAGATACACGATCTGCCCCTCACCCCAGTCCACGCCGTTGGGGAACTGCAACAGGCGCACGCCAGTGGCATAGACTTGATCGCGTGTTTGCGGAGTGCCGTGGGGAATGGCGATGCCTTGGCCTAGAAACGTTGATCCCTGAGCTTCTCGGCTTTGCAGTCCTAGAAGATAACCCTCTGCCACCAAGCCATCGGCGACCAGCTTGCTGGCCAACAATTGCAATGCAGCAGACTTGTCCATAGCCGTTTGGCCCATGGATATCTGCTCTACGGTGAGTTCGAGCATACTTTTCTCCTTTTTGTTTAGGGACTGCATTCACACATCTGCGCATCCACGACTACTAGCAGGCGCGGAATAACTATCTGACCGCCTCGAAGCGAGTAGTGCAGAAGAATTATTTCTATAGCTGAATCGATTAATCTATCAAGTCCGGCACGTTACTCGATAATCTGCGGCCGTTGAAGCCCAACCGTCATATGGGCAGGACGGTTTTCAAAGGGATGCGCGAAATAACTGAGAGATTTGTGTTTTGCCAAGGTCTCTTCTGAATAAGTGCCTGAGAGTAGGCGTCAGCAGGGGTGACCCGCAGCAGCGGTATTTCAGACACCAGGCAATCCAACAACAAAAAGGATATTTGGGTTGAAACTCAGTGATATAGCTCGTCTGGCCGGTGTTTCCGTTACCACCGCCAGCTACGTCATCAACGGCAAAGCCGAACAACAACGCATCAGCAGCGCGACGGTCGAACGCGTGCGCAAGGTGGTTGATCAGCACGACTTTCGCCCCAACCCACAAGCCGCCGGTTTGCGCAGCCGTCATACCCGCACACTAGGATTTATCCTGCCGGACCTGGAAAATCCCAGCTACGCACGGATCGCCAAACTGCTAGAACAAGGCGCCCGCGCTCAAGGTTATCAACTGCTGATTGCTAGTTCCGACGACTCGCCAGCCAGTGAATTGCAGCTGTTGCAGCTCTTCCGCGCTCGGCGTTGCGACGCGCTCTTTGTCGCCAGTTGCCTGCCGTACGATGACGACAGCTACCGTGAGCTGCAAAAAGCAGGCCTTCCGATTATCGCGCTGGACCGCCAGATGGACCCTGCGCACTTCTGTTCAGTGGTCAGCGACGACCGAGCGGCCAGCCTGCAATTGACCCAAAGCCTGCTAAAACTAGCGCCACGGAACATAGCGCTGATTAGCGCACACCCGGAACTGATCGTCAGTCAGATCCGTACTGCCGGTTTCGAGCAAGCGCTTGAAGGCTTTAGTGGCGAAATCATTGTTCAACAAGGCGAGGTCTTCAGCCGTAAGTGCGGTCAGCGTCTGGCGAGCGAACTGTTAGCGCGCCGAGGCCAGTTACCCGACGCGCTTATCACGACGTCCTACGTACTGTTGCAAGGCATTTTTGATGTTCTGCACAGCCAGTCGCTGAACCCGGAGCATCTGCATTTGGCCACCTTCGGCGATACTCAGTTACTGGATTTCCTGCCGCTGCCGGTCAATGCCATGGCGCAACAACACCAACTGATCGCTGACAAAGCATTGTCGTTGGCCTTGGCAGCGGTGGAAAAGGACGACTATCAACCCGGCGTGCATGCCATTGCGCGGACTTTCAAACAACGAATCCACGAGGCATGAGCGTGACGATGATCGACACTCACACTCATCTGGACTTTCCGGATTTCGACGCTGACCGCCCGACACTGCTGGAAAACTGTCGAGCGCTGGGTGTCGAACGGATGGTGGTGCTGGGTGTATGTCAGCGTAATTGGCAGCGAGTTTGGGATTTGACGCAAAATGACGCCGCCTTGTTCGCAGCATTCGGTCTGCATCCGCTTTACATTGATCAGCACCTGCCCGCGCACGTGGTGGAGTTGGGCGATTGGCTGACTCGCTTAAAGGGTCATCCACAGGTGTGCGCGGTGGGTGAAATCGGACTGGATTACTTTGTTGAAACATTAGACCGGCATCAGCAGCAAAGACTATTCGAGGCGCAACTGCAACTGGCCGTCGACTTCAAGTTACCGGCTCTTATACATGTGCGCCGCAGCCACGCCAGCGTGATAGACACGCTTAAACGCTTTAAGCTCAAGCGCGGCGGAATCATTCATGCTTTTGCGGGAAGTCGGGAAGAGGCGCGTGAATACATCAAGCTGGGTTTCAAACTCGGCTTGGGCGGCGCAGCGACCTGGCCACAAGCGCTGCGCATGCACCGGGTTATCGCCGAACTGCCGCTGGAGAGCGTCGTACTGGAAACCGACGCCCCAGACATGGCGCCCGCCATGTACCCCAACCAGCGCAACAGCCCTGAGCATCTGCCAGATATCTGCCTGGCGCTGGCCCGATTGATGGGCCTGCCCGCCGAGGATTTGGCCAACGCCAGCACTCGCAACGCTTACGAGCTGTTCAACTGGAAATAGGCAGCGTCATACCCGAAACGCACTGATCAGCTGTTTCAGCTCCACAACTTGCGCCGATAACTGGCGGCTGGCGTGTTCCGTTTGATTCGCACCTTCTGCGGTGCGTTCACCTGCTCGATTAATCTCGACAATGTTTCGATCAATGTCATGGGCAACAGCCGTTTGTTGTTCTACGGCCGCTGCAATCTGCTGATTTTGATTGACGATCATACTCACGGCGCCAAGTATGTTTTCCAGCGCTTGTTGGACCTTCTCCGATTGGCCTACGGTGCCGTTAGCCATTTCATGGCTGACACCCATGGCTTTGACCGCCGCCCCTACGCCGTTCTGCAATTTGGCGATCATCTGCTCGATTTCCTCGGTAGATTGCTGCGTACGCTTTGCCAGGGTGCGAACCTCATCCGCCACCACCGCAAAACCCCGGCCTTGCTCCCCCGCTCGCGCGGCTTCGATCGCGGCGTTAAGCGCCAGCAAATTGGTTTGCTCGGCAATACTTTTGATCACATCCAGAACCCGGCTGATAGACGAGCTGTCGGTAGCCAATTGATTGATCACTAGCACCGATTGATCAATCTCGCTAGCGAGCCGGGAAATGCTGCTCTGCTGGGACTCAACCAAGCCACGACCGCTGACTGTTTCCTGATTGACGCTGTGCGCACTGTTGACTGCTGCAGTCGCACTGCGCGCTACCTCTTGCGCCGTGGCCGACATCTGATTCATCGCCGTCGCCACTAATTCGATCTGGCTGCGCTGCCCCGCCACTGCCTGATTACTCACCGCGGACACGGATTCGACCTGACCGGCTTGCCGTTCAACCTCGCTGACGGTCCTGCTTACTAACTCGATCAGGTCATGGATTTTTTTCACCGTACCGTTGAACACTCGACCGAGTTCACCCAACTCATCATGGCTGCGCGCAGTGAAGCTGGCGGTCATATCACCCGCAGCGACCTTTTCCATAACATCGCCCAGCTGCTTTAGCGTGGTGCGGGTAGAGGCATAGAACCCGCTATACAGATAAACAATCAGTAAGAACGCCCCCGCCAGCGCCAGCACCAAATAAATCGTGTGTTGGCGATTTTCCACTAGCCGACCTTGCAGTTCCTGGCTCAGGAAGGTCAGGGTCGCATCGTCCAATTGGTACGTTTTGGCGATCAGCCCGCTAGCCTGCTCATAAAACTTCTCCCACGGCGCATTCAAGCTCTCAGCCGACACCACCTGCTGCTCGAATAACTCACTGCTTTGTTTAAGTGTCGCCAAGCTGGCCTGCGCTTGGGCCTGTAGTGCGTTGCGTGCAGCGACGCTATTGCCGATGGCGTCTTGCAGCTTTAACGCGTAATCACCCTGGATGCGTTCAAGTTGCTGCAATAGCTCATCGAAGCGGTTACTGGCCGATGAGTTGATCATGCCCTGCCCCAATGAATACGAACCCATCGTCCGACCGTCGCCGATGGCCTGAGTGATCAAGGGGGTAACGCTGGTGATCAAATCGACCAGTTGCCGCACGTCGCTGCTGCTGTCCTGACTAAGACCCGCTTGGCTAACGACTACTTTGCTGAAGGTCTGCGCCTTGCTTAGCAATCGCGACACCATGCCGCTTTTGCTTTGCAGCGAAGACTCGGCCTGTTGCGCCTTGAAGTCGGACAGCAGTTCATCACGCTTGGTGTTAAAGGCAACGACCTGGGCCGCATCTTCCGTGGGCGCTTTCAGGCTCTTTAGCGTGCTCATCACAGTAATTTCCAAAGCGGAAATTCGCAAATTCAAGGCTTCGAATTGACTGGCCTGGCCAAGCACTACATTCATCCCGACCAGCCCGTCGAGGGTTTCCAAATCCCGCCTCAGGTTTAGACTAGCGCCTACCCGTTCGATACTTTGCAGCTCGGTCCGAGTGCCCACGAACTCCCGATAGGAATCCCTGACCAAATAGAAGTTAGTCACTAACATAGGCAGGAAAAACAGAATACTGATGAGAGTGAACTTCATTGCGAAGCTCAGGCGGTTCATCAACGCAATCGCCGGGTACAAAAGACTCTTCACAAGAACGCTCCCTTTTTCTTATTTTTTAGGGGTGCAGCGATTCGTCGAAATAGCGCAAAGCCACTATTCGCGATGTTATCTGTATACCTGATATCCAGCGCAAGTTTTGTAAGTAAAGGTAAACGAACGAGATGCATCAGGTAAAACGCTGCCCGAATGAAATCGGTCCCGCAGGCAATCAGAAATCCCCTGCGGGAGCCTATTCATTCACTAGTGGCCTGATGCGGCCGGACCAAAAAACCGCTTAAATCAACAATGTCCACAACGCAAACCCTGCGTACCAAACCACCGCCGAGCGCAACAGCAATTCCCATAGCGCATCAAGGTTAGCCACACCCTCTGCCCCTACAACAGGGGTCGAAATCTCACTGGCTACTTGGCCGGTTTTTGTCACCAGTTCTGCGGCGCTGATATTCCAGTTGAGCAACTCATGCAGCATTAACCGACTGACCGCGACGAAGTTTCCGACCAAGGCAAAACTGGCGGCCAACAGTCGAACTGGAATCCAATCAAACGCGTGGTGCAGTTGAGCCGCACGCTCGACCAACGCGGGATTTTTACCGTGAGTAACGGCAAGGGCAAGCAACCGGTAACTCAGGGCAGCAACTGGCCCCAACAGGAAATACCAGAAAATCACGGCAAAAAAGCTCTGATAAGCCTGCCACATCAAATAACGCTGAACACCGTCGAGCAACTGTTCGCCATCTTCAGCAATGACACCCATGTCACGTTCGGCAACAAGGCTGGCAGCTTGCTCGTCGCCTCTGCGCCAGGCATCTCGAAACGGTCCCAAAGCGGCCAATAAATCGCCGCGACCCAAACTGTAAATCAAGACCAGTAAGTGCACAGGCAAACCCAGCCAGCCATATGCCACTGACTGCAACACCACCAACAGCAAGGCTAATAGTATGACTGGCAGCAAAATCAGCAGCGCCAAGACCAACCACGGCCGGGTATTCAGACGCGGGCTGATTTCAAGTTTCTCCAGCTCTCGCAGCCATGGGCCATCCCGCTGAACACGTCGGCGCAAGGCTGAGAACTTCTCTATCCAGACTGCCAACAGCAACACCAAAAAACTCATTCTTCGTCCCTCAGTTCAATCCTGCAATGCAGCTCGAAAACGCGCCCAATCAAAGCATGGACCCGGATCTGTCTTACGTCCCGGAGCGATATCGCTGTGGCCGCAAATTCGCTGCGTGGTAATGGCTGAAAACGTCGATTGCAACTGGCGGGTCAATTCAATCAAGGCATCGTATTGAGCGTCAGTGAAGGCCAGTTCATCGGTACCTTCCAGTTCTATCCCAATGGAATAGTCGTTACAGGTCTCACGCCCTTCGAAACAGGAAATTCCCGCGTGCCAGGCACGATCCAGACAAGACACGAACTGCGTGAGCATACCGTCACGCTCAATCAAAAAATGCGCCGACACACGCAAATCAGCGATGCTTTCAAAATAAGGGTGTTGTGTGACATCCAATTGGTTCTGAAAGAACGCTTGCACATAGCCGGTCTTGAACTGAGCGGGGGGCAAACTGATGTTATGGATCACCAACAGCGAAATCTCTGCCTCCGGCCGCGCATTGAAGTTGGGCGACGGGCAGGACTTCGCGCCATGGCACCACCCGCTGACAGGGTCCAGTTGCATGAGGGGTTCCTTGAACGGCGGATCAATAACGCAAGTATGCCCGCGACGGAGAAATACGGGGCAGCACTATTTTCCGTTAACGACCAAACAGGTGTTTTCGCAGTGTCGAGCGCTTGGTCGAATAGCGGCGATCAGGCCCCGCCTTTGAGTCGCCGCAGGTTGCCGATCACTGCTTCCAGCGCACGATCAAACAGCAGGGCATCGTCAAGCAGGCGGACCGCGCCGCGCCGAAACTCAACCGCCAGGCCCATGCGGGTTTTTTCCAATACCTTCATGCCCGTGCGGTTAACGAATACGTAACGACCGGCCGGCTCGATGATGGCCGCCAGTTTACAGCGCAGTTTGTGCTCCTCGTCCTCCTGTATTTCGACCCAGCAGCCGATACGCAGTTTGTCGACCTCAAGCACCGCGTCGTCATCGTCTTCCAAACGCACGCCTTGGTCGCTGTGCGGCTTTTCGCCCGGCGCGATCAGAATAATCTCTTCGACAACTGCAACCATTTCCGAGATTGACGCTGACTTTATCTGACTCTCGCCAAGGTCGTCCTGCTGGTGGGCGAAATACTGGAACGCCTGGACATGCAGGCTTTCTAGCTGACTAAAAAAGTCTCCGGTGGCGAACGGATCAAACGCCGCGCTGGTCAGGCCATCGCGCAACGATTTGAGCAAGCCGGGCACCAGGTCGAGCAATCGCTGCCGGGCTTCAGGTTCCGCATGTGGCTCGACGCTCCAGATCAGATCGTCCATAGCGCCCAAACCCGCACGCCACTCTGGCGACTGATCACCGTGTTTCAAACACGTCAGCAGCAGCACCTTGCTCCATGCTTCTTGAAGCAGTCGTACTACAACTTCAGGCAAGATTTTGCCCAACAAGCGGTGGTTCAACTCATGTTGCACAAGCTCCCGTGCTAACTCAGCTCGGGCTCGGCCCTCTTCCGCATCGCGGGTACGCTGCTCAAGTAGCTCACTGCGACGACGCTCGTCGGCCGTAAAAGCGAGAAAGTCCACCAGCAGCTCGGAAAAAATCGCTGGGTCGTCGACAAAATCGTTGAGCAACCGTTGCACAATCTGTTCGATTCGTAAGTAAAGCGTGTCGCGCTGATAGTCGTCGCGGCTACCCCATCCTAAAGCGGCGGAGGCGATTTCGTTAAGCAGGCGTCGCGCTGGATGGCTTCCACGACTGAAAAAGCTCTTGTCGATCACTGCCACCTTCAGCATCGGTATTTGCAGACGCCCGATCAACGCTTTAAGCGAATCTGGCAAGTTGCGGTCGTCGAGGATGAACTCGAACAGCATGGCAATAAGGTTGATTACGTCCTCGTCAACGACACCCACAACACGAAACTTCCCACTCTTCATGCTGACGCGGGCAAGCAATTCTTCGAGTTGATTACGCAGGTTGAACTCATCGTGCGCTTCAGGCTCAGG
Source organism: Pseudomonas sp. 10S5 (assembly GCF_035019745.1). Taxonomy (NCBI): domain Bacteria; kingdom Pseudomonadati; phylum Pseudomonadota; class Gammaproteobacteria; order Pseudomonadales; family Pseudomonadaceae; genus Pseudomonas; species Pseudomonas sp. 10S5. The sequence goes on along the minus strand of NZ_JASJVL010000024.1, from coordinate 10,150 downwards.
TACATATTGTTGCAGGTGCGACAAAAGACGTAGCAAGTCGTGGCTGGAAATCGGTTTAGCTTCGGCGTTGGGTTCAGGCAATGGTGCGACGCTGCGTACGTATAAAAGCAACTCCTGAAGCGCGGCGAACACCTCGTGGACATCTTGGTCGAGTTGCCGACTAACGCTAGCTGCGCCTGCTGTATCGCCCGTTTCGGCAGTTTGCGGTGCACGCGCGCTGGCACTTGCGCGGTCAGAGACCCGTCGAGCCGGCGCTGCCTTCAAGTCTGGAAGGATACCGCTGGCAATCAATAGCTGATTGGCTTCGTCGTATAGCTGGTCAGCATCGGTCAGCACGTACTTTTCAAACAACTTGAAAATAATCAGTTTTACCTTGATTTCAACTATGAGGGTCCGACAGGCCTGCAAGAAAAAATCGCACAGCGCTGTCGGACCCATTGGGTTCGTGAGGTCTGTCAGGTGCTGGGGAATCAGGGTATTCAAGCGGGTAGTCAGCTGAGTAAGTGCGAAACCGTCGCGGCTCAAGACTTTAGAGACCATCGCATCGACAGCAACGGTTTTTTCAAGATCGTCGTTGTGTACCAACGCCAGCTTGTCAAAGGTCATCGGAGAAGCGATTTCAGGCTCACTGACTTCGTATTGCCCAAGACGCAAAAAGGCCTCATAAAACTTATCGAGGACCCCTCGCTCAATGCTTTTACGCTTGAGGCGAAGGTCGCGCATCGCCTCAAAAAAGCTGTTTTGCTCAACGTTATTGTGGGCACGATCAGCCATTTCAAACAGCGTGTCATCGGCGTTATCGAACAGCGTCTGCAATGCATCTTTGACCTGCTGTGCAGCCTTGTCTCGAACTTGTAGCAAAACGACGGGAATCCGAACCAGCGAAGAGGCCGGTACCTGCTCTGGGGCACTCTTGTTGAGCGGAACCACTTTGCCGTCGTTTTGCATCAACGTCTCCCATTGAGAACAATCGCGAACTCTCTACAGCCAAGACGTACAAGGCTCATCTGTAAAGTCAGCTTCTTTGAACATTTTTGCGCCAAAGACATGACGTCAAATGCTCGACACAGTATCTTGCAAAAGATGTCAGTTAAGCCAGCTGTGTTTTCTACTATTTTTGGCCGCTGACAGGGCATAGACCGCCAATCTCACTGTCTATCTCGTCGGCCCCAGCAAAACCGACGAACCGCAGGCTTGGCCGCTGGCTGGCCTCTATTCGCGGGGTGGGTTGCTGCCATGGGGTGCCTTATACTTCACTCACTTAGAAGTGGAGTCTTAAATGCCGAACCTACGCCTCGCCCCCCTAACGACTGAAATCGAAGCCAACGTGCGCCGCGCGCTACTAGAGGATGTAGGCAGTGGCGACATTACTGCCCAGCTGATACCGGCAGAACGTATGGCCAAGGCCGCCATCATTACCCGTGACGCTGCCGTGATCAGCGGCACCGCCTGGGTGGATACGGTTTTTCGGCAGCTGGACCCACGTGTTGCTGTGCACTGGCAAGTCGTCGATGGTGAGCGGGTCAAACCCAACCAACCGCTGTTTCACCTCGAAGGCCCGGCACGCTCGCTGTTGACCGGCGAACGCAGTGCGCTGAACTTCCTGCAACTGCTCTCGGGCGTTGCCACACGTGCACAGCACTACGCCGACAAAGTGGCCAGCACCCAAGTCAAACTGCTCGACACGCGCAAAACCCTGCCCGGCCTGCGCATGGCCCAGAAATATGCCGTCACCTGCGGCGGCTGCCATAACCACCGCATCGGCCTGTTCGACGCGTTCCTGATCAAGGAAAACCACATCGCTGCCTGCGGTGGCATCGCCCAGGCAATCGCCACCGCTCGCAAAATCGCCCCTGGAAAACCTGTGGAGATCGAAGTTGAGAGCCTTGATGAACTCAACCAAGCGCTGCTGGCGGGCGCCGACATTGTCATGCTTGACGAACTGAGCCTGGATGACATGCGTGAAGCGGTGCGCATAACCGCCGGGCGAGCGAAACTGGAAGCCAGTGGCGGGATCAATGACACGACGCTGGTGCCGATTGCCGAGACCGGGGTGGATTACATTTCGATTGGTGCGCTGACCAAGGATATAAAGGCAGTGGATTTGTCGATGCGCTTGAGTTTGTGAGGACCAGCATTCGCCAGATGTGAAAAAGCCCCGATTCGTGAGAATCGGGGCTTTTTTTGGTGCCGAAAATAGGAATCGAACCTACGACCTTCGCGTTACGAGTGCGCTGCTCTACCGGACTGAGCTATTTCGGCGGTTGAAAGAGGCTATCACCCAAGCAGTGAGTGGCCAAATTACTCTGGCAAAGACAACGCCCGATGTGATGCATCGGGATTTGGCTTAAAAAATGTAACCCCAACAACATCGCGTAATATTAGTTAGACAACTTACACAAAATCGGTGCTGAGGATAAGCAAGCACCTGACTGAGTCCATGTCATGGCAGCTGAACCTGCAACCAATGTAGGTATCAATATAAAAGTAGCTGTAGCGACGGTTGTATTTGTCGGCGTAATGGTAATCTTCCCATTAGTAACCGAAACGCTGGCAACGTTTGGGGTAACCTGTGTAGCAGGAATGTTATTCGTAGCGTCGTTGCAGCCAGCCAATGTATTCGTTTCCTGAGCGCACAAAGCCACGGCAGTTTGATACGCAGCTGCCATTGAAACCACCTCAGCGTATCGAGCTTTAATCGTGTAGTTCTGGTAAGCAGGAAGTGCAACTGCGGCCAAAATGCCAATGATCGCAACAACGATCATCAATTCGATAAGTGTAAAACCTTTTTGCAAAGTCATCGGTGTCTCTCCAGTTCAATTTGCTGTCGCTTACGTCGAATAAAGCACGCAGCGTGCCAACCACAAGATCGATGAAAAACCGGGCCATTTCTGACCCAGTTAATTTTTCTGAGTTCTCAACAGAGCACAAAGTGACGAATTTTGTCAGATTTCCATCCGCTATTTGGCAGCACCCTCCGACTGCGATATAAAGCTTCCACTGTCTGTGTCCGGTGGTTTTATGACTGATGTCGCTCTTACAGGTTTGGCCAAGCAATTAGTGAGCGCCGAACTGCTCAATGAAAAAGTCGCGCAAGACGCTTACCAAAAAGCTCAGCGCAGCAAAATATCGCTGGTTAGCTACCTGGTGCAGAATAAACTGGTTAAAAGCATTGCTTTGGCGGAGATCGCTTCAGAACAATTTGGGGTGCCTTTCCTAGACTTGAGCACTCTGGAAAAAGAGACACAGCCTAAAGGGTTGGTCAGCGAAAAATTGATTCGCCAACACCATGTATTGCCGTTGTGGAGACGGGGCAATAAGCTCTTTGTCGGGATTTCCGACCCAACCAACCACCAAGCGGTTACCGATATTCAGTTCAGCACTGGGCTTAATACTGAAGCAATCCTGGTGGAAGATGACAAGTTAACTGATGCAATCGAAAAGTTTTTCGAGGGTTCCAACGCCGGCCTGGGCGACATGGCGGATGTTGACCTCGAAAATCTCGATATCGAATCATTGGATGATAAAAAACAGGACATCATCGCCGGGCAAGATGCTGAAGATGCACCTGTTGTTCGTTTCGTTAATAAGATGCTATTGGACGCCATTAAGCTGGGCTCATCCGACCTGCATTTTGAACCTTATGAAAAAACCTACCGGGTGCGCTTACGAACAGACGGCATTCTTCACGAGGTCGCCAAGCCGCCCGTTCAGTTGGCCAGCAGAATCGCTGCACGATTAAAGGTTATGGCCAGTCTTGATATTTCCGAACGCCGCCGCCCACAAGATGGCCGCATTAAACTTCGGATCTCGAAAACCAAGGCCATCGACTTTCGAGTCAACACCTTGCCCACGCTGTGGGGCGAAAAGATCGTGATGCGGATTCTCGACCCGTCCAGTGCGCAGATGGGGATTGATGCGCTCGGCTATGAGCCCGATCAAAAAGAACTGTATTTGAATGCGCTTAAGCAGCCGCAGGGCATGATTCTGGTTACCGGGCCTACCGGTTCAGGCAAAACCGTTTCGCTTTACACCGGCCTGAATATTCTCAACACCGTGGACATCAACATTTCCACCGCCGAAGACCCGGTGGAGATCAACCTGGAAGGTATCAATCAGGTTAACGTTAACCCGCGCCAAGGCATGGATTTTTCACAGGCACTGCGCGCGTTCCTGCGCCAAGACCCGGACGTGATAATGGTCGGGGAGATTCGTGATTTGGAAACGGCAGAAATTGCCATTAAAGCCTCGCAAACCGGACATATGGTGCTGTCCACGTTGCACACCAACAGCGCAGCGGAAACCTTGACTCGCCTCCAGCACATGGGCGTAGCCGCATTCAACATCGCAACGGCTATCAACCTGATCATTGCTCAACGTCTGGCACGAAAATTGTGTCCACTGTGCAAGAAAGAAGCGGATATCCCCCGTGAAACGCTGATTAAAGAAGGCTTCCCCGAAGACAAAATCGGCACGTTCAAGATTTACTCGCCGGTCGGCTGTGACCATTGCAACAACGGCTACAAAGGCCGTGTCGGGATTTATGAGGTGGTGAAGAGTACCCCCGAGTTGCAACGGCTCATCATGGAAGAGGGCAACTCAATGGATATTGCTGTTCAGATGCGTAAAGACGGCTTTAACGACCTGCGTACGTCGGGACTAATGAAGGCTATGCAGGGCGTCACAAGCCTTGAAGAAATCAACCGTGTGACCAAGGATTAAGCATGGCGACCAAAGCAGTTAAAGTCAGTGTTTATACTTGGGAAGGCACGGATAAAAAAGGTGCAAAGCTGACGGGCGAACTGAACGGGCACAACCCTGCCCTGATCAAAGCCCAACTGCGCAAGCAAGGCATAACACCTGTCAAAGTGCGCAAGAAAACCGTCTCGATTTTTGGTGAAGGCAAAAAGATAAAGCCGATCGATATTGCGTTTTTCACGCGACAGATGTCGACAATGATGAAAGCCGGAGTCCCGCTGCTGCAATCTTTCGACATTATTGGAGAGAGCTCTGACAATCCTAAAATGCGCGCGCTAGTGAATGAGCTTAAGCAAGAAGTGGCCGCCGGCAACAGCTTCGCTTCGGCGCTCAAGAAAAAACCGGAATATTTCGACGATTTATACTGCAATCTGGTGGACGCTGGCGAACAAGCCGGTGCACTTGAAACATTGCTGGAACGAGTTGCAACTTATAAAGAAAAAACAGAGGCTCTTAAAGCCAAAATAAAAAAGGCGATGACGTATCCTATCGCGGTGGTGATAGTAGCGTTGGTGGTTTCAGCGATTTTGTTAATAAAAGTTGTGCCTCAATTTCAAGCAGTTTTTTCCAGTTTCGGCGCGAAATTACCCGCTTTCACCTTGATGGTCATTGGTCTTTCGGAGATTCTGCAGCAGTGGTGGTACATAGTCCTCGCGGGGATTGTAATTACAATATTTGGATTTAAACGAGCCTACAAAACCTCTCAGAAGTTCCGTGACGCTTTAGACCGCGCATTACTCAAAGTCCCCATTGTGGGCCCCCTGATTTATAAGTCGTCAGTCGCCCGCTACGCCCGCACCTTGTCCACCACATTTGCGGCAGGTGTGCCGCTGGTCGAAGCACTGGAATCTGTCGCGGGCGCCACAGGCAATGTGGTGTTCAAAAATGCCGTCAACCGAATCAAACTCGACGTTTCCACCGGCATGCAGCTGAATTTTTCGATGCGCACCACGGGGGTATTTCCCACGCTGGCAATTCAAATGACCGCCATCGGTGAAGAGTCAGGCGCTTTAGACTCAATGCTCGATAAAGTCGCGACCTTTTATGAAGATGAAGTAGACGGTATGGTCGACAACATGACGGCACTGATGGAGCCGTTCATCATGGCCGTCCTCGGCGTCGTAGTCGGCGGTCTCGTCATCGCTATGTACCTTCCCATCTTCCAGCTCGGAAACGTCGTTTAACATGCCGCTCATTAATCTGCTGGCCAGTTCTGCGCTGGCCTTTGTTATTTGCGCTCTAGTCTTAGGCCTGCTGGTCGGCAGCTTCCTGAATGTGGTCATCTATCGCCTGCCCATCATGCTGGACCGTGACTGGAAGTCCCAAGCCAGGGAGATGCTTGCCCTCCCTGCTGAGCCGGAACCTGACACCTTTAATCTGATGCTCCCCCACTCCCGCTGCCCGCATTGCGCACACAAGATTCGTGCGTGGGAGAACTTGCCGGTGATCAGTTATTTGTTCCTCGGCGGTAAGTGCTCTGGCTGTAAAGCGCCGATCAGTAAACGTTACCCAATCGTTGAACTTGCCTGCGGGTTGCTTTCGGCGTTTATTGCCTGGCATTTCGGGTTCGGTTGGCAGGCGATAGCAATGTTGGTACTGGCCTGGGGCCTGTTGGCGATGAGTTTGATTGATGCGGACCATCAACTGCTGCCCGACGCATTGGTGCTGCCCTTGTTGTGGCTGGGGTTGATTGTGAACACTTTTGGTCTGTTCACTAACTTGCACGATGCCTTGTGGGGGGCGGTGGCCGGTTACATGAGCCTGTGGCTGGTGTTTTGGATATTTAAGTTGGTGACCGGCAAGGAAGGCATGGGCTATGGCGACTTTAAGTTGCTGGCGATGCTCGGCGCATGGGGCGGTTGGCAGATTCTGCCGCTGACGATTCTGCTGGCGTCGCTGGTGGGCGCGGTGTTGGGCTTGATCATGTTGCGTTTGCGCAACGCCAGTACCAGCACACCAATTCCCTTCGGTCCTTATTTGGCGATTGCAGGCTGGATCGCGCTGCTCTGGGGTGGTCAAATAACCGCCTCTTACATGCAGTTTGCCGGTTTCAGATGACCAAAAACCCTTTCAAACCCTGGATTCTCGGCCTCACTGGCGGCATCGGTAGCGGCAAAAGCGCAGCGGCACAGTGCTTTACAGACCTAGGCGTGCACTTGGTGGATGCGGACCACGCCGCACGCTGGGTGGTCGAACCCGGTCGGCCGGCACTGGCGCAAATCGTCGAGCACTTCGGGGCTGGTGTGTTGCAGCCGGATGGGCAACTGGACCGCTCCGCATTGCGCGGTCTGGTCTTTCAGAACCCTGAACAGCGGCGCTGGCTTGAGGCTTTGCTGCATCCGCTGATCGGCCAAGAGATTATGAGTGACCTGGCTCGGGCAGAATCGCCTTATGCGATTCTGGTTTCGCCGCTTCTCGTGGAGTCAGGCCAATACAAACTGACCCAGCGCGTGTTGGTGATTGATGCTCCTGAGGATCTTCAAATCCAGCGCACCATGCTTCGCGATAGCACCAGCGAGGAGCAGGTCAAAGCCATTCTCAACGCCCAGGCCAACCGCGAATTACGCCTGAGTCATGCCGATGATGTGCTGGTCAACGACCGCGATCCTGCCTGGCTTAAAAGCGAAGTTGAGCGCTTGCATCATTTTTATTTAACTTTACATGGAGGCCAGCCATGAGCCAGCCCTTGACCGTCGAATGCCCTACCTGTGGCGCCCCTGTGGAATGGAGCGCCGCCAGCCTGTTTCGACCGTTCTGCTCTGATCGCTGCAAACTGATAGATTTGGGCGCATGGGCTTCCGAAGAGCATGCGATCCCGGTGGGCCCGGACGCAGAAGACGAGTCGTTCTCGGGCGATTTTCCGTCCCGCGACCATTGATCAAGCCTGACCGCTGATTGCAATGATCAGCGGTCGCTGTTTGAAGGCTTTTCCTCGTTCCAAGGCGCAGACAGGTATCGGGTACGATTGAATGTCTCAAGCCACTCAGGACAAAACACCACGAACGCACTGACCACCATGCCGTTGATGAACGCCTCGGGAAAGATGATCAACCACAGGTAGCCCACGAAGTCTTCTAGCCACTCTGGCATCGCAAACAACCCGTCGAACCACAGCAGGACCAATCCCAGCAACAGGCACAACAAGGCGGATATCGCTGCAGCTAGAAAGCCTGAACAATAGATGTATACAAAGGGATTTTTGGGTCGTGCGCGCTCTACCAGCAGGGCGCAAGCCTCTGTCACCATCACCGGCAAGGCGATCAACAACAGGCCGTTCACGCCCAATGCAGCAAAGTCCTGTCGACCCAGTAGTAGCAACCCCAATTGCGCCAATAGCCCACCCATAATCGCCAACGGCCAATCGAGCAGCAGGGTCACGGCGGTCATGCCAATAAAGTGATAAGAAACACCCGTATCGAAATCCCGCCGCACCAGCCATAGCAGGAACAGCGCAAACACCGTGCCGTAAAACAAATGCTGGCGACGGTTGTCAGTAAACAACTCGACCCAAGGTGAACGCCATAGCGCCCACAGCACTAAAGGTACATACAGCAACCAACCAACGACCATGGTTTCCGGGGAGAGCACATGGGCGCTGATCATAGTGCGGCGCCGAGCAGGAAAACGATGTCAATGTTCAATTAAATCTCCTTATCGTCGCTTTCGTTATACAGAGGAGAAATTCGTCACCACCCGCGAACATCAAAATCGCGGCTTGCCGGTTTGGGCTAAATAATGCTCCAAAGTCTACACCTCCTCATTCTTGCTTTCAGTTATCACACGTTGGACGCTAAGCTTGGCCTATGGATGACTCTGACTACTTACGCCTGCTCACGATTCAGGCCGAACAAGCCAACGCATTTCTTTCCAATGCGCGTAAGTGGGAGCGCGAGCGCTGGGTTTGTCAGCGGTTATTACAAGGGTTGAACATTGCACATCGCAACGAAGACTTCACCCCGGCCGGACAGGAGCCGCCCGACGTGCTGTTTCGCGAGGCCAGCTTTGAGGTGTTTTTTGTGCTGGATGAAGGTCGGCGCTTAAACGACGAATGGCGTGAAGAGTTGCAACGGCGGCGCAGTGCTTTTTCGTTGAGCCAATTGGTACGCCGTGAAGCCAAGCCAAAACGGATCTCTGCGCCAGAACTGCTTCAGCGCTTGGCGCCGACCCTACGTAAAAAAGCGCACAACTACCGCGAACGCGGACTAGACCTCGGGGAGTTGGACATCATTGCGTTTGCCAGCCTCAAGCGGGAAGTCCTCGACCTGAACAGCCATTTTCCACCGCCGACTGAATATTTGCGCCAAGGCTGGCGCTCATTGTCATTGGTCGGTCCAACCTTTGCCCGGGTATTGTTTGCGCACCCCGATGCACCGGATTTTTTACGCACTAACCTTGGCCGTAGCGTGGTTTTTGACGTAGGTATCAGCCTATGAGTCCGTTGCAGGAACTCCTCGCCGACGTACCTCAGCGGGGTCGTGTGCGCTGGATTGGCGTGCGGCCAGAGTCGCGCATCGACATGATCGAGCTGGACGCCGTGGAGGCGCGCCGCGAAGCTGGGCTGACCGGTGATCATTCACGGCCCGGCCCGCGTAACGCCAGGCAAGTGACGTTGATCCAATGGGAACATCTAGCCGTAGTCAGCTCGTTGTTAAGTCGCGCCGACGATAACCCCATCGTGCCGCAAGACCTGCGGCGAAACCTGGTGATCAGCGGCATCAATTTATTCAGTCTAAAGGGCCGACGCTTCAAGATCGGCCAGGCGATTCTGGAAACCACAGGATGGTGCCAGCCTTGTGCCCGCCTTGAACATCGACTTGGCCACGGGACGTTTCAAGCCTTACGCGGCCATGGCGGAATTACGGCACGGGTGCTACAAAGCGGAATCATCCGACTGGATGACGCCCTCTGCGTCGAACTACTGGAATTCATCCAGACCTGACTTTTATCCGCGTGTTTCATTATCCAATGAGGCTCACATGACTAGCCGCCTAAACCCCGATGACCAGCAACGTGTCGAAGAGTATCTGCACACATCTCAGCATCAGATCGAGCGCAAGCCTTTTCGGCCGTGGCTGCTTCTCGTGGTGGTGGTGGCCGTTACAATAGGCTTGGGCTTGCTAAGCCGCTTGTTGAGTTACATGGCGCTCTAAAGGCTGGCACGGCTTAGCTAATTTTCGTCCAATTTTTTGGGGTCAGATCAGACGCGTTTATTTCAGGCATAAAAAAAGCGCCCCGAAGGGCGCCTTTTTCATTTGGCTTCGATGCGCGAAGCATCTGGCCTGTATCTTCAAACCCATAACAACATGAGTAGAAAATGGTCGGGGTAAGGGGATTCGAACTCCTGACATCCTGCTCCCAAAGCAGGCGCGCTACCGGACTGCGCTATACCCCG
>NZ_JASJVL010000023.1:0-66788 GCF_035019745.1 Pseudomonas sp. 10S5 | reverse complement strand
TACGCCGAGTCGCCTTCAACCGCGTACAAGTCGAAGTCGAGCCTTTAGGCCCGTATCTGGGTAAATCAAACGGGCACCACTTCCAACAAACCAAGGACTCGAAGCAATACATCGAACGCTTCGGCATTCCGTATGGCAGTTGGTAGCCCCCGGTCACCCTCTCAACTCTTGCATTCACAACCCCGGAGAAACAAATGAAAGGAATTATCCTACTCGTTTCAGCTCTATCCCTGGCCTCCTGCTCCCATGCTGATAACGCGCCATCCAACGATTTAATCAGCCTGGAATAAAAATCCCGGCTCGCGAGAGTCGGGGATTTGTTACGTTCGCCTAATAGGAGTGGATCACTGCTTGGCAGTAATCTGCTGCTGCAAATTCTGAATCTGGCTTTGCAGGGTGTTGATGTTGCGTGTGACCTGACCTCGAAATGCATCAAACTCGGCGGTGCTTGCACTGCCTTGAGCGGAACCGGTTGGACGGTTGTCCTGTTGGCTCTTTAGCACCAGTAGCTCTTGCTCAAGACGGTCAATGGCCACACTAGGGTTACTCTGCTTTTTCAGCGCGGCCACGTCAGCACTCACGGTTTTTAACTGCGCATCCAGTAGTGCCTGAGCCGATTGAATGGCTTTTGAATCGGGTTGCGATCCCTTCAACGTATTCAATTCACCCGTCAGGCTCTTCACCTGATCCTGTAATTGAGCGTTGGCCGTCTGCAACTGGGTAGTTTGCGCCGACATTTGCTGCAGGCGCTTATCTAGCCCACTTTGTTGGCCCGCGACACCTTCCTGCTGCTTGCTTTGATCGTTTAGTTTGCTTTCCAGTTTTTGCAATTGCAGCTTCATCGCTTCACTGCCATTGGTGGCAACCGATTCCGTTGCGACCACTTTGCCGGAGATATCCTTGAGGCGCCCGGCGGCGTCTTCACTGATACGCGCAAAGCTTTCCTGGGTCGCTACAAGCTGTTGCTCCATCAATGAGGTCTGCTGAAAACTCCACCAGGCGAGTCCAGCGAAGGCAATGAACAAGGCACCGACCAACGCCCAGATCGGACCCGTATTGGCGCGCTTGACCACTACCGCAGGCGCGGTACGCGAGTACGGAATGTTGCGATCCCGCGCGCCACCAGCGGCGGCGGGTACAAAATCATCATCCTCGTCGTCTTTGGCGCTGAGGTGCGGCACATCATCGAAGTCGTCGTGAGGATCGTTACGCATGGTTAAACCTTCATGGGACGCGGAGTCAAAAATGGACTGCAGTATAACCACTCCAATCGCTCGCTAAGCCGACCGGGGTCATTTCGATTGTTGTGCCTTCCACCAGCCACAAAATTCGTCGAGTGCCGCCCATAGGCTGACACGGGGCTCATAGTCCAAATAAAGCCTGGCGCGGCTGATGTCCAACGTGAAATCTTTGCTCATTACCTGCATACCCAACCGCGACAATGTCGGCTCTGGACGACCCGGCCATAGAAAGCAGGCGCCCTCATTTAAGGCAGCAGCACTGTAGGCAAGGCCGTAAGAGCGATAACGAGTGACAGGCGGCATGTCCATTTGGCGCATCACGTAATTCACCGCATCCCACAAGGGCACTGGCGCACCATTGCTGATGTTGTAGGCTTTGCCCAGCGCCGAATCCGCCGCCAACAAGCTGCTGAAGATGGCGTCGTTGAGGTTCTGGATGCTGGTGAAGTCAACTTTGTTTAAGCCATTGCCGACGATCGATAACCGCTTTTTTTGCTGCATGTTTAGCAGTCTCGGGAAGATGCTGTTGTCGCCTGCGCCGGTAACGAATCGCGGACGCAAGGCAATGACTTCAAGACCGAACTCTTCAGCCCCGAACACCTTTTGTTCAGCCAGGTATTTGGTGGCGGCGTAGTGATTGTTGAAGTGCTTGGGCACCTGTTCTTCTTTGATGTCCAGGTGAGAGCGACCATCGAAATAAATCGACGGCGAAGAGACATGCACCAAGCGTCGCACGTGCTGTTTCAGGCAGCCTTCGACAACGTTTTCAGTCACCTCAACGTTGCCCTGCTGAAAGACCTGGCGTCGGCCCCACACACCCACCGCGCCAGCACAATGCACCACGGCTTCGACGTCCTGACACAACCGCTGGACTAATTCGGGATCGGACAAATCACCCTGAATGAATTCCGCACCCCGACGCACCAGGTGCTCGACGCCCTCGGCGCGACGACCATTGACCCGCACGCTCAAACCCTGCTCTAGCGCGAAACGTGCGAAGCGTCCGCCAATAAAGCCGCTTGCGCCGGTGACCAGAATCTTCATTTACCGCTCCGTTAGCTGTGTGTGCATGACAAGTGCAGATAGAAAGACGTTCATGGCGAGTCAAGCGGCACGAGCCATTCGCCAGCGCGGCGCGTCAGAAGCTCGGTCAACTGCGTGAGCAACTGACCACCATTGCGCCAATGATGCCAATACAGCGGCACATCAATGGGCTGACCCGGCAGTAGCTCGACCAGCATCCCGCGCTGTGTCTGATCGCGCACTTGCACTTCAGGAACCAAGCCCCAACCGAGTCCGGCCTCAATCATGCGCAAGAACCCTTCGGACGACGGGCACAAGTGATGCTCAAAGCCACCGTCCACGCCCAGTGACGCCAAGTATCGATGCTGCAGAAAATCGTCAGGACCGAAGACCAGCGCAGGCGAACGTACCAGTCGCTCTGCCGTGACACCCTGCGCAAAGTGCCGCGCGATAAACGCGGGACTGGCCAGCGCACGATAGCGCATGGCGCCGAGCAATACGCTACGAGCACCGGCGACCGGCCGTTCGCTGCCACACAGACAGGCCGCGACTTCCCCGGCCCGCATGCGCTTGAGTCCGACATCCTGATCTTCGACCACCAAGTCCAACAATAGGTGCTGTTGCGCACAAAAGTCCCCCACAACAGCCGCCCACCAGGTCGCCAGGCTGTCGGCATTCAGCGCAATGCGCAAGCGCTCGGGCATGCCTTCATCGTCTAACGCCGGAACCTGGCTTTGCAGATCGCGCTCGAGGAGCCTGACCTGTTGCACATGGTTGAGTAGCCGTCGGCCTATTTCTGTCGGGGAAGGCGGCGTGGCGCGAATCAGCACCGGTTGTCCCACCCTCGCCTCGAGCAGTTTTATCCGCTGTGACACGGCCGATTGCGACAAACCAAGAACTTGGGCTGCCCGTTCAAAACCTGCCTGTTCAATCACAGCTGCCAATGCCGACAGTAATTTGTAGTCGAACATCATTTTCTCTAATGAGCGATCAGTAATATTTGTTTTTCTTATACAGGCTTGCACCCCACACTTGCCAGACAAAACCGCGATAGCGGTCGTCGGCACCGACTATGCGCAAGAGTTAAGATCAGGAGCAACATCGCATGTGGCAAAGCTATCTCAACGGTCTGCTCGTGGCAGGTGGATTAATCATGGCCATCGGCACTCAAAACGCCTTTGTTCTGGCACAAAGCCTGCGCCGTGAACATCACCTGCCCGTGGCCGCCCTGTGCGTTGTGTGCGATGCATTGTTGGTCGCTGCTGGGGTGTTTGGACTGGCGAACCTATTGGCGCAAAACCCGACACTGTTGGCCGTTGCTCGCTGGGGCGGGGCTGGCTTTTTGCTGTGGTACGGCAGCCAAGCGCTGCGTCGCGCCTGTTCTTCGCAAAGCCTGCAACAGAACGAAGAAACCGGTCTGCGCTCAAGGCGTGCGGTGCTGCTTAGTGCGTTGGCGGTCACGCTGCTTAACCCGCACGTGTATCTGGACACCGTGCTGCTGATCGGCTCACTCGGCGCGCAACAGACCGTGCCTGGCGCGTATGTCGTCGGCGCCGCTAGCGCTTCGTTGCTATGGTTCACCACATTGGCAGTTGGCGCCGCGTGGCTCGCACCATGGCTGGCAAAACCCGCGACTTGGCGGTTACTGGACTTGCTAGTGGCGGTGATGATGTTCAGCGTGGCTGTGCAATTGGTCGTGGCGCGTTGAGGGTTAAAGAAGAAATTCTTGAGCCTCGCAAAGAAAGCCGTTATTGACCGCTTGCGCCTCATCAATATCATCAATTCCCCGACGAGCCTTTGGAACCTATATCCCACACAGTTGTTGCGTGGTTATGGGTCAACCCCGGTGCTATGATCCAGACCCTGCGTCGTGGAGGGTACAAACTCCCCGGCGTATGTTTTTTTGTCTGGCCGCCCGTGATCGGCCTTGCGCTCACCGCAACTGACCTGATTAGGAGATTAACCATGGCTTTTGAATTGCCAGCGCTGCCTTACGCACACGATGCTCTTCAGCCGCACATTTCGCGTGAAACACTGGAATTCCACCACGACAAGCACCACAACACCTATGTCGTGAACTTGAACAACCTGGTGCCTGGAACTGAGTTCGCAAGCAAAACCCTGGAAGAAATCGTCAAGAGCTCTTCGGGTGGCATATTCAACAACGCTGCTCAAGTCTGGAACCATAGCTTTTATTGGAACTGCCTGGCGCCAAATGCTGGCGGCGAACCTACCGGCGCTTTGGCTGACGCCATTACCGCTACGTTCGGTTCTTTTACCCAATTTAAAGAAGAGTTCAGCAAGACCTCCATCGGCACCTTCGGTTCCGGCTGGGGCTGGCTGGTGAAGAAAGCCGACGGTTCCCTGGCCTTGGCCAGCACCATCGGCGCCGGCAACCCGCTGACCAGTGGCGACACGCCGCTGTTGACCTGCGACGTATGGGAACATGCGTACTACATCGATTACCGCAACGTGCGGCCGAAATACGTAGAAGCGTTCTGGAACCTGGTCAACTGGAAGTTCGTTGCTGAGCAGTTCGAAGGTAAAGCCTTCACTGCCTAAGCCACGCGCCAGCAAGAAACCCGGCTAACACCGGGTTTTTTTTCGCCTGAAGTCCGCTCTTTCCTTTATTGTCTCCCTGCAATAGCGCACTAATATCAAATCTCCACGATTTCTCACAGCCGCTCTAAAGTTCCCTAGGCATATGACCGACACAGTAGGGACAGCCCTACCCCGGTATTCTAAAAAGCGTTAAGGGCGGCATTCGCATACGAGCTCTTTGGCTGCGAAGCCTCTTTCACAAGCAGATTTGTTCGCCAACACGCGTAGACGGTCGCGCGCCCAGCACGGATCAAGGAATAACCATTTGAAGCTGGAACTTAAAAACAGCCTGTCGGTGAAGTTGCTGCGGGTAGTACTGCTTTCGGCGCTGATAGTAGGTGTGGTATTGAGTTGTGCGCAGATCGTCTTCGATGCCTATAAGACTCGCCAAGCCGTCGCTCACGATGCGGAGCGTATCCTCGGCATGTTCCGCGACCCTTCGACGCAGGCGGTCTACAGCCTGGACCGCGAAATGGGCATGCAAGTCATTGAGGGCCTGTTTCAAGACAGTGCCGTGCGCAAAGCGTCTATCGGCCACCCCAATGAAACGATGCTTGCGGAAAAATCCCGTGATTTGCAACAAACCTCCACCCGTTGGCTGACCGACTTGATTCTCGGTCAAGAGCGCAGCTTCACCACCCAACTGGTAGGTCGCGGTCCTTACAGCGAGTACTACGGCGACCTACGCATCACCCTTGATACCGCGACCTATGGCGAGAGCTTTATTGTCAGCTCGGTGATCATCTTCATTTCTGGCGTCTTACGCGCCTTGGCGATGGGCTTGGTGCTGTATCTGGTCTACCACTGGCTGTTGACCAAACCGCTGTCAAAAATCATCGAACACCTGACGAACATCAATCCAGATCGGCCCAGCGAGCATCTATTACCTCTGCTTAAAGGCCACGAAAAAAACGAACTGGGCATTTGGGTCAATACCGCAAACCAACTTCTGGCATCCATCGAGCGCAACACCCATCTGCGTCACGAAGCCGAAAACAGCCTATTACGCATGGCGCATTACGACTTTCTCACCGGCCTGCCTAACCGCCAGCAATTCCAACAGCAGCTGGATAAAATTCTTGTTGACGCCGGCCGCTTGCAACGACGCGTGGCTGTATTGTGTGTCGGCCTGGATGACTTTAAAGGCATTAATGAACAGTTCAGCTACGAGACCGGCGATCAACTATTGCTGGCTCTGGCAGACCGTTTACGCGGCCACAGCGGACGCCTAGGTGCTTTGGCGCGCTTGGGCGGCGATCAGTTTGCGCTGGTGCAGGCCGATATCGAGCAGCCCTATGAGGCCGCCGAGTTGGCGCAGAACATTCTCGACGACCTTGAAGCGCCCTTTGCCTTGGATTTGCAGGAAATTCGCCTGCGCGCCACGATTGGTATCACGTTGTTCCCGGAAGATGGCGATAGCACTGAAAAACTGTTGCAGAAAGCCGAGCAGACGATGACTCTGGCCAAATCTCGTTCGCGCAACCGTTACCAGTTCTATATCGCCAGCGTTGACAGCGAAATGCGTCGCCGCCGTGAACTTGAAAAAGACTTGCGCGATGCCCTGTCACGCAACCAGTTGTACTTGGTGTATCAACCGCAGATCAGCTATCGCGACAACCGTGTGGTCGGCGTTGAAGCGCTTTTGCGCTGGCAACACCCGGAACACGGTCTGGTACCGCCGGACCTATTCATCCCCTTGGCCGAGCAAAACGGTACGATCATCGCGATAGGTGAATGGGTGCTTGATCAAGCCTGTCGACAATTGCGCGAATGGCATGACCAGGGTTTCAGCGACTTGCGCATGGCCGTCAACCTATCCACCGTGCAACTGCACCACGCCGAGCTGCCAAGGGTGGTCAATAACCTACTGCAGATCTACCGGCTACCGCCCCGCAGCCTGGAATTGGAAGTTACCGAAACCGGCCTTATGGAAGACATCAGCACCGCTGCTCAGCATTTGCTGAGTTTACGTCGCTCCGGTGCGCTGATCGCCATCGATGATTTTGGCACCGGTTATTCTTCCCTCAGTTACCTCAAAAGTTTGCCGCTGGACAAAATCAAGATCGACAAGAGCTTCGTACAAGACCTGATCGACGACGATGACGATGCGACCATTGTTCGCGCCATCATCCAGTTAGGCAAAAGCCTGGGTATGCAGGTGATCGCTGAAGGCGTGGAAACCTCGGAGCAGGAGGCTTACATCATTTCTGAAGGTTGTCACGAAGGTCAGGGCTACCTCTACAGCAAACCGCTGCCCGCCCGCGAATTGCTGGTTTATCTCAAGCAGGCGCAGCGCCTCCACGAAGCGTCGATATAAAACAAACGCCCTAATAACTGCCAGCAACCGCTCGCTGGCGGTTACATTGTGTAATGACATGTAACCAATTTTTGCCCTCTTTCCTCTTACGCCAACTGACAATCTTTCGCATCATGATGCAGCTTTTCTAAGTGCTAACGCGTTCTATTCTCTTCCGATGCAGGATCCCGTCATGATTCGTATGCCCCTGGCAACAGCTAGTCTGCTGGCCATCGCTGTCTCTCTCGCTGGCTGTGGTGAAAGCAACGACAAAGTTGCCGCTGCAAAAGCGTCTTCTCCGGTTCCCGCTAATGCTAGATCAGCCACTGCCGTTCAACTCGACGACGCGGCTGCCAAGGCGGTGGTCGCTAACTACACGAACATGATTTTTGCAGTATTTAGCGATGCCGAATCAACTGCCAAACACCTGCGCAAGTCAGTCGACTACTTCTTGGCCAAGCCCAACGATAAAAACCTAAAAGCTGCCCGAGCAGCCTGGGTCGCTGCACGCGTGCCCTACATGCAAGCTGAAGTGTTCCGCTTCGGCAATACCGTCATCGACGACTGGGAAGGCCAAGTTAACGCCTGGCCTCTGGACGAAGGCCTGATCGATTACGTCACCGCCGATTACCAGCACGCATTGGGCAACCCAGGCGCGACCGCCAACATCATCGCCAATCCACAGATTCAGGTCGGCGAAGACACCATCGACGTCAAAGAGATCAGCGCTGAGAAACTCGCCAGGTTCAATGAGCTGGGCGGTTCCGAAGCAAACGTGGCGACGGGGTATCACGCCATCGAATTTTTGCTATGGGGGCAGGACCTGCACGGCACCGATGCAGGCGCTGGCGAACGCCCTGCTACCGATTACATTGAGGGCCCTGGCGCTACCGGGGGCAATAACGACCGTCGTCGCGAATACCTCAAAGCGGTGACTGATCTACTCGTTACCGACCTTGAGACCATGGTCAACAACTGGAAACCTGACGTCGCCGATAACTACCGCGCCAGGCTCGAGGCTGAGTCAGGCAAAAACGGCTTGCGCAGAATGCTGTTTGGCATGGGTAGCCTATCGCTAGGCGAACTCGCCGGTGAACGCATGAAAGTTGCATTGGAAGCAAACTCAAGCGAAGACGAGCACGACTGTTTCAGCGACAACACTCACCACTCCCACTTCTACAACGGCGTGGGTATTCGCAATGTTTACCTGGGGGAATACATCCGGGTGGACGGCCAAAAAATCAGCGGCCCGAGCTTATCTTCATTGGTTGCCAAGATCGACGACACGTTAGATGCAACGCTGAGGTCCGACTTGGACGGCACACAGGCGAAGCTGCAAATGATTGTTGACCGGGCCAATAACGGCCAACACTTCGATCAGTTGATCGCGCCTGGCAACACTGAAGGTAATCAAGTAGTGCGCGACGCCATCGCTTCGCTGGTCACCCAGACCGGCGCGATTGAACACGCCGCGAGCCGGCTGGGCATTACTGACTTGAACCCGGAGAACGCTGAGCATTCGTTTTAATTAATTCGTCCACCACCCGCCCCAATATCAGCTCTAACAGGATATTTATGTTTTCGTTTCGCCCTTTTCTGCCCTCCACTCTGGCCATTCTGTTGAGCGCCTGTGACGACGCTCCGCGCTTCACCCACGCAGAACCGGGGGAGGCGTTGTCCGGCGGAAGCGCCACGGTTAAGAAGACGGATCGAAACGCTTTTTCTATGCCGTCCGCCAACCTCTCACCGCTTCGGCGCCTGGATTTCAGCGTCGGTAACAGTTTCTTTCGTAACCCTTGGGTCATTGCACCGTCGACCACCGCTGCCCGCGATGGATTGGGGCCGCTGTTCAACACCAACGCCTGCCAGAATTGTCACATTAAGGACGGTCGCGGCCATCCTCCAGCAGCGGGGGCGGTCAATGCAGTGTCGATGTTAGTACGCCTGTCGATCCCCTATGACCCTGCGTTTGCAGCGCTTATCGAACGTACCGGCGTGTTACCCGAACCTGTTTATGGAGCTCAGCTGCAAGACATGGCCATCCCCGGCATTGTCGCTGAAGGTAAAGTTCGGGTTGAATACGAAGTGTTGCCGGTAACATTTTTCGACGGCACTCAGGTCTCATTGCGTAAGCCGACGCTGCAGGTCACTGACCTGGGCTATGGACCAATGCATCCGCAGACGCAATTCTCTGCACGCATCGCGCCACCTATGATTGGGCTGGGTCTGCTGGAAGCCATCCCTGAGGAGGCGATTTTGGCGCAGGCCGATGCGCAAGTTGCCGACGGAAAAGGCATCGCCGGACGCCCCAATTGGGTGTGGGATGACGTAAAACAGGACATCGTCCTAGGACGCTTTGGCTGGAAAGCGGGACAACCAAGCCTTGATCAGCAAAACGCCCATGCCTTCTCTGGCGACATGGGCCTGACCACAAGCCGTAAACCCGCCGACGACTGCACTCTCGCACAAACCGACTGCCGCCAGGCAGCCCATGGCGGCAGACCAGAGGTCAGCGACAACATCCAGCGGCTGGTTCTATTTTACAGTCGCAACCTCGGCGTTCCGGCTCGACGAGACGTGAACAGCCCATTGGTAACGGCTGGCAAAAACCTGTTTTATCAAGCTGGCTGTCAGCATTGCCATACCCCTCAATTCACCACCGGTGCAAGAGCCGCAGAACCTGAGCTGGCCAATCAAGTCATTCGCCCCTACAGCGATTTGCTATTGCATGACATGGGCGAGGGATTGGCCGACCACCGCAGTGAATTTCAGGCCTCGGGGCGGGACTGGCGTACCCCGCCGCTATGGGGCATCGGCCTGACCGAAACAGTCAGTGGCCATACGCAGTTTCTACACGACGGCCGCGCTCGAAACCTGCTTGAGGCGGTGCTGTGGCACGGCGGCGAAGCACAGGCCGCACAACAACTCGTACTCGGATTCGATGCAACTCAGCGTGCCGCATTGCTGGCCTTTTTGAACTCGCTTTGATGTCGCACTCAGACTGACAAATACAGGAGCCGGACATGTTCCGACCCAGAGCATTACTCACCGCCCTCACCGCCCTAAAGCCCGTTATTGCTTCTACTGAAAGCCATCGCAGCGCGACAAAAAAACCTCGCCGACAGTACCGATGGCATGCTCGCGCAGCTAAGCACCTTTCCCAAGCAACGCTACTCAGATGCTCATGAAACCATCGCCGAGCTGCTGAGCGTGCAGGTCACAGAGACAACAGCGACGGCCAGCACTTTGCTGTGGTTTACCGTCTGGACGGTAAACCCATATTGGCCACCCCAGTCGGTCAACGCTGTTGTGCCTTGGCGCCGGAAGACGAGATTCAACGCGCCCTATTGGGTCATACCGTACATGAATAACAACAAATCATGATTCGGCTTAGTCAACTGCTCGACCTTGGCTATGCGCGGTATGGGGCAATGCCCCATACCTGCCTCTGAAGTTAATATCCTCGGACCAGGTTGTTCCCACACTGTGAGCGCAAGCGCCGCAACCCCAAGCGCTCCAACCAAAAACAAACCTCGGGTAATTTCGAGTTTCATAACTTAAACCTTTGATAGCGCTGCCAAACACATTCCCGTAAAAATAGACCAGTTCCAGTCACTCTGTTTCGTTGAACGACGAATGGCGGGGCACTCTAACGTCGTGAGGAGCGCACTATGAACAGTTCGGCGACTTAAGAAGACGGCGCAAACGTGCAATTCGCGCACGGCGTCGTAGAGAGAGGGTTATTGCGCAAATCTGACACCGTCAAAAATAAAAGGTTCGAAGTTAAAATCAGTCGGGCATTGAGAGAGCGCAAAAATCGGTGAACGGCCAGACTGTTAAAAGCCACTCAACGGCCATTTTGTTAGGTGGATGATTCAGCTAATACCACATGGAACCGGCAGCCATTGGGCGCCATAGTGCTGAGGCTTACGCTCCAGCCTTCGTTCTCGCAGATCCGCTGGACCAGTGATAGCCCAAGTCCTAAACCTTCGCCACGCTGCTCATTACCACGCACAAACGGTTGAAACATAGCCTCGCGTTTTTCTTCGGGAATACCGACACCGCTGTCTTCAACCACAAACCCATTGGTTTCCAGGCTCAAACGGATAAACCCGTGGTCAGTGTAATGCAGGGCATTGCGTAGCAAGTTACCCATCACCGCCAACAGAAAAGTCGTGCTGTAAGTGGCTTGAGAGGGATTACCGGGTTCGAACTCCAGAGCCAAACCTTTACGTTCGATGGGATCGCGCCACAGCGTGATGAGCTGATCAGCCACAGCGGCCAGAGAAATTTTCGACGCCCCAGCTTCTTCGCGCTGAGTGCGAGCCAGCATAAGGAAGGTTTGTACCAAATCGCGCATTTCTTCACAGGCGCGGGCGATTCGTTGCACTTGAGTTCGGGCTCGAAGATCGAGGTTAGGGTTTTCTAACAACAACTCACAGGAACTGGCAAGCACCATCAACGGCGTGCGCAGCTCATGACTCACGTCGCTGGTGAACAGGCGCTCGCGGGTCAGCGCCTGACGCAAGCGACCCAGGGTAGCGTCAAAAGCCGTTGCAAGTTCCCCCACTTCATCTGCGGCGTAGTCTGGCGCCAATGGTGGCGCCAGCCCCAGCAACTGGTCGCGATGACGAACCTGTCGGGCCAAACGCACAACCGGTGCCATTACCCGACGGGCCAATATCCAGCCCAGGAATACAGCCAACGCCAGGGCCAGGACAAACCCCACCAGCACGACGGCAAACAACACCCGCTCACGCTCTTCAAAATCGCTTTGATCCTGCAAAAGCACGTAACGTCGGCCGTCGACGATTTCGACCATCGCGTGATAGGACAAGGTTTCACGGAAGACCTCATGAAACCCCGCAGCCAGATGCCGCAAATCCTTGGGCAGTGCAAAGTCACCACGGCCATTGCTGTAATAAAACAATTGATCCGATTCGGGGCGATGAACCCAGTCGCTGACGCTGTCCATCATGAGCAGACGGTTAAGATCCCCGCCTAGCCCCGAGGAAATTAATTTCTCTTCTACCAGGTGAACCGTTGCAACAATACCTAGTGCGAAAGACCCTGCCACCAATGCACTCATCAACGCAAAAGCGATGATGATCCGCTGGGCAAGGCTTTGCTTAAACTCCATCACGACCCTCGGCCAAGCGATAACCCACGCCGTGCACCGTTTGTAACAAAGGTTTGGCGAAAGGCTTGTCGATCACCTGGCGCAACTGATGCACGTGACTTCGAAGGCTGTCGCTGTCAGGGCAATCGTCACCCCACAGCGCCTCTTCAAGAATTTCTCGGCGTAGTACATGCGGACTTTTTTGCATTAATACCGCTAGCAGCTTGAGGCCTACCGGGTTGAGTTTGAGCAGACGCCCATCGCGGCTGACTTCAAGGGTATCGAGGTCATACTCTAGATCGGCCACGGTTAATGTACGTCGACCGCCTCCTTGGGCACGACGTAATACCGCTTCGATACGAGCGGCGAGCTCAGACAAGGCAAAGGGTTTGAGCAAGTAATCGTCGGCGCCGGAGCGGAAGCCCTGCAGCCTGTCATCCAATTGGTCGCGAGCCGTTAGCATGATTACCGGTGTGTCGCGGCGCGCATCTTCGCGCAGACGCTTGCACAGGGTGTAGCCATCAATGCCGGGCAGCATGATGTCGAGCACAATCAGGTCGTAATGTTCGGTGGCTGCCAAATGCAGACCGGAAAGACCATCTTGCGCGCAATCGACGGTGTATCCCTTCAAACCCAAGTAGTCAGCCAGGTTTGCCAGAATGTCGCGGTTGTCTTCAACCAGCAGGATTCGCATGAGGGTCTCCGTATGCAGTTATGGCCTTTGAAGCTGGCGCAGCTTAAGGCGTCGTGACGCGTTCGACCAGCCTTAACGGTTGAATTGAGCTTATGCTCATCCCAAACATAAAAAACCCCGCAAAAGCGAGGTTTTTTTGGGTCTAGCGTAGGGGTAAAGCTGGCTTACATCATGCCGCCCATACCACCCATACCGCCCATATCTGGCATGCCGCCGCCAGATGACTTGTCTTCAACTATTTCAGCAATCATCGCTTCGGTGGTGATCATCAAGCTGGCAATCGACGACGCCGCTTGTAGAGCAGAGCGGGTCACTTTAGCCGGGTCAAGAATACCCATCTCAATCATGTCGCCATACTCGCCGGTAGCAGCGTTGTAACCGAAGTTACCCGAACCCTGCTTGACCTTGTCGACAACAACACTCGGCTCGTCACCGGAGTTGGCAACGATCTGGCGCAATGGAGCTTCAACTGCGCGACGCAGCAATTGGATACCAACGTTCTGATCAGCGTTGTCGCCTTTCAGGTCGCTGATGGACTGCAGAGCACGAACCAGTGCTACGCCGCCGCCAGGTACAACGCCTTCTTCAACGGCTGCACGGGTTGCGTGCAGGGCATCTTCAACGCGGGCTTTTTTCTCTTTCATTTCAACTTCGGAACCGGCGCCGACTTTGATCACTGCAACGCCGCCGGACAACTTGGCCAGGCGCTCTTGCAATTTTTCTTTGTCGTAGTCAGACGTGGTGTCCGCTACTTGCGTGCGGATCTGAGCAATACGCGAGTCGATGTCCGAACGAACGCCAGCACCGTCAATGATGGTAGTGTTTTCTTTGTTCAGTACAACGCGCTTGGCGTTACCCAAGTGTTCCAGGGTAGCGGTTTCCAGGCTCAGGCCGATTTCTTCGGAGATAACAGTACCGCCAGTCAGAACAGCGATGTCCTGCAGCATGGCTTTGCGACGGTCGCCGAAACCTGGAGCTTTAACAGCTGCAACTTTCACGATACCGCGCATGTTGTTCACAACCAGAGTCGCCAAGGCTTCGCCTTCAACGTCTTCAGCAACGATCAACAGCGGACGGCCAGCTTTGGCCACTGCTTCCAGAACTGGCAGCATTTCGCGGATGTTCGAGATTTTTTTGTCGACCAGCAGAATCAGCGGGCTGTCCAGCTCGGCAACCATGGTGTCTGGCTTGTTGATGAAGTACGGGGACAGATAACCACGGTCAAACTGCATGCCTTCAACAACAGACAATTCGTTTTCCAGGCCAGTGCCTTCTTCAACGGTGATTACGCCGTCTTTAGTCACTTTTTCCATAGCTTCGGCAATGATGTCGCCGATGGAGCTATCGGAGTTAGCGGAGATAGTACCCACCTGAGCGATTGCCTTGGTGTCGGTGCACGGCTTGGACAGCTTGCGCAGCTCAGCAACGATAGCGATGGTCGCCTTATCGATGCCGCGCTTGAGGTCCATTGGATTCATGCCGGCAGCTACAGCTTTCAGGCCTTCGTTTACAATGGACTGGGCCAGAACCGTAGCAGTAGTAGTACCGTCGCCTGCGTCATCGTTTGCACGGGAAGCAACGTCTTTAACCAACTGTGCGCCCATGTTTTCGAAGCGGTCTTTCAGTTCGATTTCTTTAGCAACCGACACACCGTCTTTGGTGATCAGCGGGGCGCCGAAGCTTTTCTCGATGATAACGTTACGGCCTTTAGGCCCGAGGGTCGCTTTAACTGCGTCAGCCAGGACGTTTACACCGGTGAGCATCTTTTTGCGAGCCGAGTCGCCAAACTTAACTTCTTTTGCAGCCATGATCGTTATTCCTTAAATACTTTGAAGTAATGGGAAATTCGCGGGGAGGACTCAGGCTTCGACGACTGCGAGAATTTCGTTCTCGCTCATCACCAGCAGGTCTTCGCCGTCTACTTTCACGGTGTTGCTGCCGGAGTACGGGCCGAACACCACCTTGTCACCCACTTTCACAGCCAGCGCACGCACTTCGCCGTTGTCCAGCACGCGGCCGGTACCTACAGCAAGGATCTCGCCACGGTTAGGCTTTTCAGCAGCCGAACCTGGCAAAACAATACCGCCAGCGGTTTTAGATTCTTCTTCGCTGCGACGGATTACGACGCGGTCATGCAGAGGACGAAGCTTCATTGTCGATCTCTCCTAATTATGGTTTAAACATCCCGGTGACGACACCGGTGAGGTGGAACATCCGGCTCGGCCGGTCGCGATTCGACAAGCGAAACGCAGAATACGGTCTGATGAATTCATCAGAAACCTTGCGGTGACCCATACATAAGGGCGAGCAAGTTGATTACAAGGCTTGAGGTGTATTTTTTTTGCTATCCGTAAGACGGCTATAACGAAGAAAACAGTTGAATAGTCCCAAACCGAACGTCGCGTGATTACTTATCGCGGTGTTCGAACTCACCCTCTATGACGTTCGGCGAACGATTACCCGGCGGCGACATACCTGGACGGCTCAGGCCATCACCCGCGTAAGGGTCATCGGCAAACGCACGCTGGCGCGTCGCTTGAGCCTCTGCTCGCGTACGCAGCTTATTAACCAGCACCCGACGCGTGATCGGCAATAGACAAATGACGCCTATAACGTCGCTGATTAGGCCGGGCAGCAACAACAAGCCACCGCCGACGGCAATCATCAACCCTTCAAGCATCTCCTGAGCTGGCAGTTCGCCCCGTGAAAGGCTTTCGCGAGCGCGCAACGCAGTCGCAAATCCCGCCACACGAATCAAGAACACGCCCAGCATCGAACTGGCGACGACCAGCAAGATAGTGGGTAAAAAACCGATGGCCATGCCAACTTTGATCAGAACGAACAATTCCAACATCGGGAACAGTACAAACAGCACCATAAAAACGCGCATCAATGAATTCCTCAAGGGAAGATGGCTGTCAATAAACCTATGTGGCGTCGCAAAAGCGTTAATTCAAGCTTGCTGCGCTTTGTCCCCCGGCCATTTTTCGGCATGAGCCAATTCAACCAAGGCTTCGCGAACCTGTGTCGGCGTATTACAAGGTCGTCCAAAAGTAAGCCTGTGAATGCCCTGACCTATCAGAAGGTGCATACCTTCGCTGTCGACGCCCACCATGACGGCCGGCGGAGTCGGCGTTAGACCGGCCAATTCCACATAATGGGCAATGGCTTTGGTGTGGTCTTCATTCATATGCTCGACCATGCTCGTTTCGGCCGCCCCGCTAAAAGGGTTGGCCAATGCTACATCGTCGAGCCAGTGGATAGCACCGAAACCGCCAATGAAGCGGTAACGCACCGGTACCAATACCCAAAAATCAAAATCATGTGCGATATGGTAGCTCTGCGCTTCAGGGAAGAAACGATAATAACGCCACGCAGCCGCCTCAATTGCAGCAGGATCCTTTATCTTCTCGGCCTCAGCCATCACTGTCACTCGCCCCACTGACTGAACGTCTTCCGCGCCGCGTTCTCCCACCAGCAGCGAACACTTAGGGTCTTGTTGCAGGTTATGAGTGTGCTGAGCAATGCGGCTGATCAGAATCAACGGCCTACCTTGATCGTCCATGCAATATGGCACGACAGAGCCAAACGGAAACCCAGGCATTGACTTGGAATGCGTGGACAGCGCGCCGCGGTATTCCTTGAGTAACAGTTCTCGGGCATGCTTACCGGCTTTCGCGCTCATCTTTATCTCCTAATGAAGAGTCCGTCGGACGCAGACGACCACTCAGAATTTTTGCAGCACCACCGATTGTTTATTGGGCCACGCACATGCAATTGAAAGACAAGATAATAATTATCACTGGCGGTTGCCAAGGCTTGGGTCGCTCGATGGCCGAATATCTGGCTGGCAAAGGCATGAAACTCGCTTTGGTAGACCTGAATCAGGAAAAACTCGACCAAGCAGTTCATACGTGCAAAGCCTTGGGCGTCGAAGCACGCTCTTACCTTTGTAACGTCGCCAACGAAGAGCAAGTGACCCATATGGTCACTCAGGTCGCTAATGACTTTGGTGCAATCCATGGCCTTATCAATAATGCCGGCATTCTACGCGATGGGCTGTTGATCAAGGTCAAGGACGGTGAAATGACCAAAATGTCGCTGACCCAATGGCAGGCAGTGATCGACGTCAATTTGACTGGCGTGTTCCTGTGTACCCGCGAAGTGGCGGCGAAAATGATCGAGCTAAAAAACTCAGGTGCGATCATCAACATTTCATCAATTTCCCGCGCAGGGAACGTCGGCCAGACCAATTACTCGGCAGCCAAGGCCGGGGTTGCAGCAGCAACTGTGACCTGGGCAAAAGAACTGGCGCGCTATGGTATTCGTGTAGCAGCTATTGCCCCGGGCTTCATTGAAACTGAAATGACCCTCGGGATGAAACCTGAAGCGCTGGAAAAAATGACCGCTGGCATTCCACTTAAGCGCATGGGCAAACCTGAAGAAATCGCCCATTCGGCGGCTTATATTTTGGAAAACGACTACTTCAGCGGCAGGATTCTGGAATTGGACGGTGGGTTACGGGTTTAATACCGCGCGACTCAAAATTCTTTAGCTCGGCTCTTCGCGAACACGTTCGCTTCCACAGGTTTTTAAACTGGCTGGGAACTTGTTCGCCAAGTAGACGGCGAAGAACCTCTTAAAAGCAGTAACGCTTACCAAGCCACACCAAACCCTGCGGTATAACGCGTTTTATTCAAGTCGCCTTGCGAAGCGCCGCTGATTACATTCTTTTCAGCCTTGAGGTTAAGAGAAGCCCACTCGGTGACCTTGTAACGCAACCCCACCTCTGAATCCAGACTGTAGTCCGCAACGCCACTGAGCGGTTTACCCAGCTCGCCGTTGGTGAAAAATTCGACCTTTTTACCGATAAGGTAGCGGTTATAGTCCCACTTGATCGCGGCTGAATAAAAATTATCTTTCATGCCGCTGGAATATTCATAGTCAGTCCGGTTAATAAGCGAACCCAACGAGAATGCCCCCAATTCATCGTCCCAGAATTGATAACCTGGACCGGTGCCCACTACGCGCTGACGAGCAAGGTTTTCAACATAGTCACGCTTATAGGTCAAGCGACCTTCCCAAAACCATTTATCCGTCAAAAAGCGGTCAATGGAATACTCAGCATTCCAGTTATTGGTGCTAACCGCGTTGTTTTGAGTCTCGCGGTTATATTCACTCTTGGCGTTGTGCCGCCAAAACCCATGACGTGCAGATGTTTTAAAGGCAATGTTGTAATCGTCGGTATTATTTTCCGCGCGCTGAAAGTTCAGCGCGGCATCAACAGTACCTTTCCACACCAGATCCGTAATCACTGGTTTGGGTTTCATAATTTGTTGGATGCTTGAAAGGTCAACCGTCTTAGGCGCTTCGCCGTTAGCCAAAATCACTTTGCCATCTTCGGCCGGCTGCAACGACTTAGCGATTTCGCCGGTGTACTGGTCTTGTTTGACCAGCAATTTCTGATCACTTTGCAAGGTTTTGACCTGCTTCCAATCCAGTGGAATCGCTCCACCGTAGTCGGTCTGCAACAACAGCTTACCGCCATCAAAAACAGAGATTTTACCGGTTAGCTTGTCACCGTTTTTCATCCAGACGGTGTCCGCAAGAAGCGGTGTGGAGGCACTGACAACAGCAAGACACAGCAGGGTTCTAGACAACATAAGCGTCGGCAAGGCTCGAATTCTGGCATAGATCGGGCATCATCCCCCAAGGACGACATTCTGTGTTCAATGACCCCGAGACTTTGCCCGAGTTCCTCATGATCCGACCAACGTTATGTAACAGGATGAACGCTTGACTGACCCCATTACCTCGGAACCTATTTCACACCCAACGCTAGTCGAGATTCGACGCACCACACTTTATTTAGCCCTGAATCAAGTTCCGGAAGGCAAAGTGGTGAGCTACGGACAGTTGGCCGCAATGGCAGGGCTAGGCCGAGCTGCACGCTGGGTCGGTCGAACGCTAAGCCAATTACCCGACGGTACGAGCCTTCCCTGGCATCGCGTGGTCGCCGCTAGCGGAATCATCCGCTTACCCGCAGGATCCGTTTCGGGCGACGAACAACGCGCCCGTTTGCGAGCAGAAGGCATCATGGTCTTGAATAATCGGATAGATATGCAGCGCCATGGCTGGCGCCCGATAGAGTACAGCGGTTAGAGTGCGCCCTTTGTTTTCGTAACCTGAGGCAGACTTCAGCCCATGCCCCGTAAAACTTGGCGCGCAGCGCTCGCCGCTTATGCCACGCCCTCAGCGTTTGTAATGTTATTGCTCGGATTCGCCGCCGGCATGCCATACATGCTGGTATTTTCGACGTTGTCGGTCTGGCTCCGTGAGGCCGGTGTTGCCCGTGAAACCATCGGCTATGCGAGCCTGATCGGATTGGCATATGCCTTTAAGTGGGTCTGGTCACCACTGCTGGATCAATGGCGCCTTCCGTTTCTTGGTCGGCTCGGTCGACGACGCTCCTGGCTGGTGCTTTCGCAGTCGCTGGTTGTTATCGGCTTGATTGGCATGGGCTTTTGCGATCCGCAAAAACACCTTTCCTGGTTGATAGCTATCGCCGTGCTGGTAGCCTTTTCATCCGCGACCCAAGACATCGCCATAGACGCCTACCGCTTGGAGATTGCTGAAGAAAGCAGCCAAGCCGCACTTGCTGCCAGCTACATGTCGGGATACCGCATTGCTGCACTTCTGGCCACGGCTGGTGCGCTCTATATTGCCGAAGGCTTTGGCTCTACCGGCTTCAGCTATAAACACTCAGCGTGGGCCGGCACTTATATCCTTTTCGGATTATTGATGCTGCCGGCTTTAGTGACGACCCTCGTCATGCGTGAATCCCCAGTGCCGTTGCGCACTCAGCTGTCAGCTGCTCGATACGGCTTCAGCCACCAATTGGCCTCGGTTTTCGTGCTGATTATATTGTTGGTCTCCGTGCCAGCGATGTTTACTCAGCTTTACTACACCGACTTCGCCAGCGTGCTCTTTGGCGGGGAAAGCTGGGCTAATTTGCTCATGGAAGACCGTGCCTTTCTGCGCGCCATTCTTTACGTGGTGCTCACTACACTGTGCTTGTCATCGGCTGGGCGGCGCGGGTTAGCTCCTGTGCTGACTCCGGTTAACGACTTCATTCGCCGTTATCGGTGGCAAGCTTTTCTGCTGCTGGGGTTGATCGCTACCTATCGAATGTCAGACACCGTAATGGGCGTGATGGCCAACGTTTTTTACATAGATCAAGGTTTTACCAAGGACCAGATAGCAAGCGTGAGCAAGCTTTTCGGCTTGGTCATGACCCTACTGGGAGCCGGCTTTGGAGGGTTACTGATCGTGCGATTCGGCATCTTGCCGATTCTGTTCTTCGGCGGTGCTGCGTCTGCCGCCACGAACCTACTGTTCCTGCTGCTCGCCGACATGGGCGCAAACCTGCAGATGCTGATCTTGACGATCTCCCTGGATAACTTCAGCTCAGGGCTCGCAACATCGGCCTTTGTCGCCTATCTGTCTAGCCTGACCAACCTTAAGTTTTCCGCGACCCAATACGCTCTACTCAGTTCGATAATGCTGCTATTGCCGCGTTTGATCGGAGGCTATTCCGGGGTGATGGTAGAGCGGTTTGGCTATCACGATTTCTTCATGATCACCGCACTAATGGGTATTCCTACGCTGATCATGATCGCCATTCACTGGTCACAGGAAGTACGCCGTACTCGGGCAGCCGAGGCAACCAAGGCTGCTCAGACAACACCTGCCTCAGATACGCCAGCCCGCGAATAGACTTAACACCAGCCAAATCAGCAGGACTCTTTTTAGTCGCAACCGGGACCTCCTGAGCAAAGAGAATTTGTTTACGAAGAAACTGCCGCAGCATGACCCTGTTATTTCGCAGGCACTTCCTGCATCACACAAAGCATACGCTGCGGTGAAGGGATAGAGATGTCAGCTGATTTCAGACGATCCAGCACCTCAATATTGAAGTACGAAACAACAGCGCCATAGTCACTGGTTTTTGTCCAAGCCCTAAGCGACAGAGTGATAGCGTTCTCGCCCAATGCCGAAACAACCGCTTCCGGCGCAGGATCCAGCAGAACACGCGGGTCTTGTGCCATTTCCAACAACACGTTCAGCGCTTGCTTGAGGTCGGCATCGTGATCCACACCGATGTCGAACACTACTTTTCGAGTGGGCTGACGGTTGGTATTGATGATAATCCCGTTGGACAAAATACCGTTGGGCACGATCACAGTCTTGTTGTCGCCTGTGCGCAATACCGTGTGAAAAATTTGGATATTATCCACCGTGCCACTAATGCTCTGGGCTTCGATCCAGTCGCCAATGCGGAACGGACGGAACAGCAGAATCAGGACGCCACCTGCAAAATTTGCCAGACTGCCCTGTAACGCCAAACCAATGGCCAAACCTGCAGCACCGATTACAGCCACGAAGGACGTCGTTTCGATGCCGATCATTGAGACGACACTGACGACCAGTAAAATTTTCAGAATGATGTTCGCCAGGCTGCTGATAAATCCCTGCAGCGCCAGATCGGCTTTACGCAACGCCAGCAAGCCCCCCAGCTTGCGGGTAGCGATGTTAATCAGCCACCAACCAATGCCAAGGGTTACCAGGGCTAACAAAAAGCGACTACCGTACTGCAAGAACATCGGAAGCCAAGCCTCCGACACCCTAACTAGATGATCAACCTGATTATTCAAATCCATTTATTTCTCCTTAGTCACGGAAATTATTGAATTGCAGCGGCATGCCGAAATCCTGACCACGCAGCACCGCCATCGCTTCTTGCAGATCATCACGTTTCTTACCCGTGACACGCACTTGCTCACCTTGGATTGCAGCTTGGACTTTTAATTTGGCCTCTTTGATGTGCGCGACAATTTTTTTCGCCAATTCTTTATCAATGCCTTCTTTTAGCACCGCTTCTTGCTTCATCAATTTGCCAGAGGCGAACGCATCTTTTACCTCAAGGCACTTCGCATCGATCTTTCGTTTTAGCAGGCATAACTTAAGAATTTCGATCATCGCTTCAAGTTGAAAGTCTGCCTCAGCAGTCAAGTTGACCGTTAGTTCCTTAAACTCGAACGTCCCTTTGCCTTTAAGATCGTACCGACGGTCTAGCTCTTTGATAGCATTATCGACGGCATTGGTGACTTCGTGTTTGTCGAGCTCTGACACTACGTCGAACGAGGGCATGTAATCTCTCCAGATAAATGGCGCGACTCCGGATGTAGAAGGAGTACGCCTGACTTGACGGTATGAATGCGCGGTCATTATAACGAGACTTTTCCTCGCCACGGTGTGAGCCTGCCACGTCGAATTTCTATTCCGTAGGTTCTCGGCTCCGCGTGCTCTTTTCAGAGACCAGCTTATGGCTACTCCATGGCACGTTTTAGGCGCAGGCAGCCTCGGCAGTTTGTGGGCCACCCGTATGGCCCGCGCGGGATTGCCGGTGCGGCTTATCCTGCGCGATCCTACGCGGCTGTCAGCCTATAACGCTGTAGGCGGTTTGACCTTGGTAGAGCACGGTCATAGCCAATTTTTCGCGATCCCGGCGCAAACGTTCAGCGCGATAGAGCCCATCGAACGCCTTTTGGTAGCTTGCAAGGCGTATGACGCTGAGTCCGCTGTTGCACGACTGGCACCGCGCCTTACCGCAAATGCTGAGTTGATCCTATTGCAGAACGGTCTGGGCAGTCAGGATGGCGTAGCCTCCAAAGTACCCCAAGCACGTTGTATTTCTGCGTCGAGCACAGAAGGCGCTTTCCGCGGCAGCGATTGGAACGTCGTGTTTGCAGGTCACGGTTACACTTGGCTGGGCGATGTCAGCGACCCGGCACCACCGCTTTGGCTGGAAGAACTAGACACCAGCGGAATTCCGCATCAATGGACTCCCGATATTCTTACGCGTCTGTGGCGCAAGCTTGCACTGAACTGCGCGATCAATCCGCTGACGGTTCTCCACAACTGCCAAAACGGCGGTTTGCAGGCGCATACGTGTGAAGTCGCAACGTTATGCGCTGAACTGACCGACTTGCTGCACTGCTGCGGCCAACCAGCGGCTGCGAACGACCTGCACAGTGAAGTGGCACGCGTTATTCAGGCAACGGCAGCCAACTATTCATCGATGTATCAGGACGTCACTCACGGCCGTCGCACCGAAATCAGCTATCTCTTGGGGCATGCCTGTGCCGTCGCAGCGCGCCATCATTGCCCGATGCCGCACATGGACCAGTTACAGGCGCGCTTGATTAGTTTTTTGCAGTCCCGAGGCCTACCCATCGACTAGGTGTCTGGGCAACTGGATTGCTCGGCGAGCGATCGGCGCGTTACCCTGCGAGTTCATTCAATCGCTTGTGATTTTGCCCGATGCCATTGCGCCAACACCTAGAAAACTTGCCGGTCGGCCAGAAGCTTCTGGCAGCACTGTTAGTCTTGCTGATCACCGTATTGTTGGTGGCCAACCTGACCTTCATCGGCGCCGCCTATTATATTTCCCAGGAAAGCATGGCGCCTCAAGCCTTGCAAACCATCGGTAAACTGATCAGTAACCCTAACCTCGCCGCACAAGCCTTGAGCTCAGCCGAAGATGGCCAAGCGCTGCTCAAGGAGCTTAAAAATTACAGTCCTCTGCGCGCGGCGGCGCTTTACGACGACAATGGCGATCGACTGGCTCAACTGCAACAAGGCGACAAGCTGAAACTGCCCGAGCGTTTCAAGGGCGTGGAAGCTTGGCGCCTCACTGAATTTCGCAATACGCAGCTCATTTTGATCCCCAAGCCGGGTCAAGAACCGGGTCATTTGTTATTGGTGGCCAGCAGTGAACTACCCGCTGCTTTCTATACCGGCACCTTTACTGCCAGCGCGGGCATTCTGGTGTTTAGCGTATTGCTCTGGCTGGTGATTGCGCGGCAGATTCGGCGACTGATCACCGAGCCGATCTATCAGCTTGAAGAACTATCCCGACAGGTCACACGTGAAGAGGACTACGCACTTCGAGCGCAGCCGGGTAATAACGATGAAATTGGCAGCCTGGCGGAAGCGTTCAATACAATGTTGTCGCGCATCGAAGCCAGAGAGCAGCAGCTCAAACGCGCCCGGGACGACTCCCAAGACGCCTATGCCCAAGCTCAAGGGCTAGCGGAAGAAACCCGCCATTCAAACCGCAAACTTGAACTCGAAGTGCAAGTGCGAAGCAAGATCGAAAAAAAGCTAACCGGTTTTCAGAATTACTTGAACAGCATCATCGACTCTATGCCGTCCGCGTTGATTGCCCTGGATGAGCAACTGTATGTCACCCAATGGAATCAGGAAGCCAGCGCCCTCTCCGGCACACCACTGGACGAAGCGCTGAACCAACCGATCTTTCTCGCGTTTCCACCTATGAAAGCTTTTTTGCAAAAGATCAAACATACGGTAGAGCGCCATATTGTCGCCAAAATTGAGCGGGTCACTTGGGTCAAAGATGACATCCCGCACCACTATGCACTGACTTTTTACCCGCTGACCGGCGGCGCTGGCCGAGGCGTGGTAATCCGCATCGACGACATTACTCAGCGTTTGACTCTGGAAGACATGATGGTGCAGTCGGAAAAAATGCTTTCTGTAGGGGGACTGGCAGCAGGCATGGCCCATGAAATCAACAATCCGTTGGGCGCGATCTTGCACAACGTCCAGAACATTCGTCGGCGTTTGTCACCGGATTTGCCGAAAAATATTGAACAGGCCGAGTTGGCTGGAATTAAGCTGGAAACTGTTAACCAATACCTGCTAGGTCGCGAAGTGCCGCAGCTGCTCGATGGCATTCAACAGGCGGGCGCTCGCGCAGCAAAAATCGTCAGCCATATGCTTAACTTCAGCCGACTCAGTAATCGCAAAATGGCGCCGTGTGACTTACCGGCATTAATCGACCAAGCTGTGGAAATTGCCAGCAACGACTTCGATCTGACCATTGGTTTTGATTTTAAGGGCCAGGCTATTACCCGTCAGTTCGATCCGAACCTAGGCCCTGTACCGGGCACAGCAAACGAATTGGAACAGGTGCTACTGAACTTGCTGAAGAACGCGGCGCAGGCAATCCATCAGCGGGCGGACGACAGTGAGCCAGGCCGCATCGTACTGCGCACTCGACTAAACCCGCCATGGGCGGAAATTCAGGTCGAAGACAACGGCATTGGCATGCCAGAAAGCGTGCGCAAGCGAACGTTCGAGCCGTTTTTCACCACCAAAGAAATCGGCCAGGGCACCGGGCTCGGACTGTCGGTGTCGTACTTCATCATCACCAATAACCACAAAGGCCAGATGGAAGTTCATTCAACCCCCGGCCAAGGCACCTGCTTCACCCTGCGCCTGCCTTTGGCGGGCAGCACCGCAAACGCTTTGGAACAGAACCTTTCGGAGTTATAGGCATGAGCTTTCGTCTTTCAAAAATCTACACACGTACTGGCGACGCTGGCGAGACCGGTCTTGGTGACGGACGTCGCGTCCCCAAAGACCACCCAAGAATTGAAGCCATTGGTGAAGTCGATACATTGAACAGCCAAGTAGGCCTGTTACTCGCCGGATTAACAGACGAAAAGGCGCGCCACCCAAATCTGGCTGAAGTGATAGAAGTATTAGCGCCGTGCCAGCACCGCCTGTTCGACTTGGGTGGCGAATTGGCAATGCCGGTTTATCAGGCGTTGAATAACGCCGAGATAGCGCGCCTTGAAGCGGCTATCGATCTTTGGAACGAGGAGTTGGGACCACTTGAGAATTTTATCCTCCCAGGTGGTTCACCATTGATTGCCCAAGCCCATGTCTGTCGGAGCTTGGCGCGTAGCGCAGAACGTCGTTGCCAACACCTGAATGCCGTTGAACCGTTGAGCGGCGTTGGCTTGGCCTACATCAATCGGTTGTCGGACCTGCTGTTTGTTGCAGCGCGGTTGATTGCTAAACGTCAGGGGATTGCGGAGATACTGTGGCAGGCAGCGGCGAAGCCTTGAGGGTCAGATCAATTGTCTGAGCCGACGGGTTGGCTCCCGATTAAACCTCAGGCCAAAACGCCCGAATCCCCGCCACGCCCTGTGCGCCGCTTTCCCATGCATGTTGGCGATCATCACTGCCCATGCCGCCCAGCAAAAACACGGGCTTACTGAAACCCGCGATCAACTGCGTCGCGGGCTCCCAACCCAATGGCAAAGCGTCTGGATGCGTCTGAGTTGGCTGCACCGGTGACAACGTCACGAAATCCACGCCCATCTGTTCAGCCAGCACCAGCTCTTCAGCGTTGTGGCAGGAGGCAGCCAACCAGCGCTCTTTCGGGAAAGGACGGCCATTAACGGCGAGCTTTCGCAATTGCGCCACCGTCAGGTGCCAACCGGCTGCTGGAAAGTCACCCAGCCACTCCAACGGGCCCTTGAGCATCAATTGCGCTTTACCCGCACACAAGCCCACGGCATCCACCGCCAAATCACGGTATTGCGGGTTATAGCCATTAGGCGCACGCAGTTGCACCAGCTTGATGCCCCCGGCGATCGCCTTCTGCAAGCCGCGCAGCAATTCAGGCGTGCTCAATCCTTCCGGGGTGATCAAATAGCGATCCGGTAAACGCGCAGCGGCGACGATGGCTTGATTGGCGGCTGGAAAATCATAGCTCGTCAATTCCCGAGCAGACACCCACGCCAACGGCTGACCTTCTGCGCCACGCGCCTCCCCGCTGAACGCGGATACTTCCCATACATCCAGCAACACCTGTTTGTCCGAATAATCATGCTGGATTTTTATCAATGGGCGAGCGGCAACAACGGCAATGCCCAACTCCTCCTGAAGTTCGCGCGACAGCGCTGCTTCCACTGTTTCACCGGCTTCAACTTTGCCGCCCGGAAACTCCCACAAACCGCCCTGGTGCTGAGTATTGGCACGTTGCGCGATCAGGATCTTGCCATCGTTGCCACGGATAACCGCAGCCGCTACATGAATTCGTTTCACCGAACCGCTTCCTCTAGACCTGCTTTCTGCCAGCGCTGAAAAGCGGGCCACTGATAAATCGTTTCTACATATGCCTGCGCCTTGGCTGGCAGGGGCACACGATTGGTTCGCAGACGCACCGCCACTGGGGCGAAGAATGCGTCAGCCAGACTCATCCGGCCGAAGAGATACGGTCCACTTTCAGCGGCTGCCGCACGGCATTCAGCCCATAAAGCAACGACACGGTCGATATCCGCCTGCACCTCAACCGGCATAACCTCCAGCGCATGGTCGCGACGCAAATCGAAGCCCATGTGCGACCGCAGGTGGCCAAAACCGCTGTGCATTTGTGCGCAGGCCGAACGCGCTTGTGCGCGTGGGGCGATTTCCTGGGGCCAGAGATGGGCCTCAGGAAAACGCTCGGCCAAGTATTCAACAATAGCCAAAGAATCGGAGATGGTGCCGTGCTCGGTCTTCAGCATCGGGACTTTACCCGTCGGCCCGTGCTCAAGACACTTTTGCAAGGTGTCGGACTGATTCAGCAAAATCATCTGTTCAGTGAACACTGCGCCCGCCATGTCCAATGCCAGCCAAGGGCGCAAGGACCAAGAGGAAAAGCGTTTGTCGCCGATAATCAGGTGCAAGCTCATGTCCGGTACTCCGCGTTGATCTTCACGTACTCATGCGATAGATCGGTGGTCCAGATAGTTTCGCGGCAATCGCCACGGCCCAGTTCGATGCGGATGGTGATTTCTGCTTCAGCCATGACCGCCGAACCTTGCTCTTCGGTGTAAGTGGTGGCACGACAGCCTTTGCTGGCAATGCAAACCGTACCGAGAAACACGTCGATTTTGCTGACGTCCATATCCGGCACGCCCGCACGGCCAACAGCCGCCAGAATACGACCCCAGTTAGGATCGGAGGCGAACAGCGCCGTTTTGATCAGTGGCGAATGGGCCACGGCGTAAGCAACGTCCAGGCATTCCTGATGGTTGCCACCGCCATTGACTTCTACCGTCACGAACTTGGTAGCACCCTCGCCGTCACGCACGATGGCTTGAGCTACTTCCATGCAGACATCAAACACCGCTTGCTTGAGCGCGGCGAACAATGGGCCTTTGGCCTCAGTGATTTCCGGCAGCGCAGCTTTGCCGGTAGCTATCAGCATGCAGCAGTCGTTGGTCGAGGTATCGCCGTCGATGGTAATCCGGTTGAACGACTTATTAGCACCGTCACGCAGCAGGTCTTGCAACACGCTTTGTGCGACGTTGGCGTCGGTAGCGATGTAGCCGAGCATGGTCGCCATATTCGGACGAATCATGCCTGCACCTTTGCTGATGCCGGTGACAGTGATAGTCACGCCATCGTATTCGAATTGGCGGCTAGCGCCTTTGGGCAAGGTGTCGGTGGTCATGATCCCGGTGGCCGCAGCCGCCCAGTTATCCACAGACAGGTCATCAAGAGCAGCTTGTAACGCCGCTTCGATTTTTTCTACCGGCAATGGCTCACCAATAACGCCGGTGGAATACGGCAGCACTGCGTGGGCGTCAACGCCGGCCAGTTCAGCCAGCTTGGCGCAGGTCCGCACCGCCGCCAAAAGACCTGGTTCGCCAGTGCCCGCGTTGGCATTGCCGGTGTTAGTCAGTAAATAACGGATGGGGCCTTCAAAGCGTTGCTTGGCCAAGATCACCGGCGCGGCACAGAAAGCGTTTAGGGTAAACACACCCGCAACACGGGAGCCTTCAGCGCAACGCATGACCACGACGTCTTTGCGCCCCGGACGTTTGATACCCGCAGAAGCGATACCCAGCTCAAAACCAGCAACCGGGTGCAATGTCGGCAAAGGACCAAGACCAACAGCCATTAAGTGCTCCTTGAAAGCTATCTGCGCCGCCCATGTCGGTACGGCTCAATCGATTGAAAAACGCCGCGACGGCTAAAGCCGGTCGCGGCGCGGATATTTCACATAAACAGCGCCAGGCTGAACTTAGTCGATCTTGCCGTGGCAGTGTTTGAACTTCTTGCCTGAACCACAAAAGCACAGCTCGTTGCGGCCTTGCTTTTGATCATTACGGGCCGGCTGATCATTACGAACCGGCACGGCGGCAACGGCAACATCTTCGCCTTCTTCCATCAGTTCCTGTGGCGCATCAAGACCCGGGGCTTCAGCGTGTTGGAATTGCATGCGCTGAGCCAGTTCCTCCGCGTCCTGGCGCATGCGGGCTTCTTCTTCAACCGGATCTTCGCGGCGAACCTGAACGTGTGACAGTACACGGATGGTGTCGCGCTTGATCGAATCGAGCAGCTCCTGAAACAGGGTAAAGGATTCGCGCTTGTATTCCTGCTTCGGGTTCTTCTGCGCGTAGCCGCGCAAATGAATACCGTGACGCAGGTGATCCATGGTCGAAAGGTGGTCTTTCCACAGGTCGTCGAGGACACGTAGCAGAATCTGCTTCTCAAACGTGCGCAGCGCGTCGGCACTGGCTTGCTCTTCTTTTTCGTTATAGGCCGCCAGCAGCTCTTGCAGCAGTTTTTCGCGCAGGGTTTCTTCGTACAGATGATCGTCTTCGTCAAGCCACTGCTGGATAGGCAACTGCACACCGAAATCCGTGTTTAGCGCAGCCTCCAAACCCGCAACATCCCATTGCTCTGGTAGCGACTGAGGCGGAATATGCTGGCTTACCAAACTGTTGAGTACGTCCATGCGGAAGTCAGCAATGGTGTCACCAATGTTGGTGGCAGCCAGCAGGCTGTTACGCATGTGATAGATCACTTTACGTTGTTCGTTAGAGACATCATCGAATTCGAGCAATTGCTTGCGAATGTCGAAGTTGCGGCCTTCAACCTTTCGCTGAGCCTTCTCAATCGCGTTGGTCACCATGCGATGCTCGATCGCTTCACCAGACTGCATACCCAGCGCTTTCATAAAGTTCTTCACCCGATCAGAGGCGAAGATGCGCATCAGGCTGTCTTCCAGCGACAGGTAGAAACGGCTGGAACCGGCGTCACCCTGACGCCCGGCACGACCACGCAGCTGGTTATCGATACGGCGAGATTCGTGACGCTCGGATGCAATAACGTGCAAGCCACCCGCTTCGATCACTTGTTGATGGCGTTTCTGCCAGTCAGCTTTGATCTGGGCGATCTGCTCGGCGGTCGGCTCCTCCAACGCAGCAACTTCCACTTCCCAGTTACCGCCTAGCAAAATGTCGGTACCGCGACCGGCCATGTTGGTGGCGATAGTCAGGGCACCGGGACGTCCTGCCTGGGCAATAATTTCGGCTTCTTTTTCGTGGTACTTGGCGTTTAAGACCTTGTGCTCGATACCTTCCTTGATGAGCAGATTAGACATGTGCTCGGAAGTTTCGATAGTCGCCGTACCCACGAGGACAGGACGACCTTGGGTCATGCTTTCCTTGATGTCAGTCACAATGGCAGCATATTTTTCATCGGCCGTCAGATAGACAAGGTCGTTGAAATCTTTACGCGCCAAGGCTTTGTTGGGTGGAATAACCGTTACCGACAAGCCGTAGATTTGATGAAACTCAAACGCCTCTGTGTCAGCCGTACCGGTCATGCCGGACAGCTTGTTGTAAAGGCGGAAGTAGTTCTGGAAGGTAGTCGACGCCAAGGTTTGGCTTTCGGCCTGAATATTCAGTACTTCCTTCGCTTCGATTGCCTGGTGCAAGCCTTCGGACAAACGACGGCCCGGCATAGTACGACCGGTGTGCTCATCGACCAGCAGGATCTGACCGTCCTGAACGATGTACTCGACGTTACGATGGAACAGCTTGTGCGCTCGCAGACCCGCATATACGTGGGTCAACAGACCCAGATTATGTGCGGAGTATAGACTTTCACCGACCGCCAGCAGGCCCACCTCAGTCAACATTTCTTCGATGAACTGGTGACCAGCTTCGTTCAGCTCTACCTGACGGGTTTTTTCGTCAACCGTGAAGTGCCCTTCCTTGGTAATAACGCCCTCCACCTCTTCAATATGCTGCTCCAGTCTCGGGATCAGCTTGTTGATTTCGGTGTACAGCCTGGAGCTGTCTTCGGCCTGACCGGAAATGATCAGCGGCGTACGCGCTTCGTCGATCAAGATCGAGTCGACTTCGTCGATTACGGAGAAGTTAAGCTCGCGCTGAAACTTGTCTTCCATGCTGAAAGCCATGTTGTCGCGCAGGTAATCGAAGCCAAATTCGTTGTTTGTGCCGTAAGTGATGTCCGACGCATAGG
The DNA here is from genome assembly GCF_035019745.1 of Pseudomonas sp. 10S5. Lineage (NCBI taxonomy): Bacteria > Pseudomonadati > Pseudomonadota > Gammaproteobacteria > Pseudomonadales > Pseudomonadaceae > Pseudomonas > Pseudomonas sp. 10S5. The sequence goes on along the minus strand of NZ_JASJVL010000023.1, from coordinate 35,613 downwards.
CTTCGCGTTTTTCTTCCGGCGGTTGAAAAGGGGTAACGACGCCAACAGTCAGACCGAGAAATTCATACAGCGGGCGCATCCAATTAGCATCTCGGCGAGCCAGATAGTCGTTCACGGTAACCACGTGCACGCCTTTGCCCGACAGCGCATTGAGGTAAACCGCCAAGGTCGCGACTAAAGTCTTGCCTTCACCCGTGCGCATTTCGGCGATCATGCCTTCATGCAAGGTAATGCCACCAATCAACTGGACATCAAAGTGACGCATGCCCATAACACGCTTACCGGCTTCGCGAGCAACCGCAAAGGCTTCAGGCAGCAGGGTATCGAGGGTCTCACCTTTGGCTAGGCGGGCCTTGAACTCTTCGGTCTTGGCTCGCAGTTGCTCGTCCGAAAGGGCCACCATTTGCTCTTCGAAGGCATTGACGAACTGAACCGTCTTGAGCATGCGCTTAACTTCGCGCTCGTTCTTGCTTCCAAAAAGTTTCTTTAACAAAGGCGCAAACATATCGACAGGATCTTCCACACATAGGGATGGAGGGCGGCCCCGTGAGTCGCCCGTGCAGCCCTCATGGCCGCATGCGAACGAGCATTCTACCCGGAAACGGTGGTGAGGAAAGTGGCGTTCTTCCACGATGCTGGCACAGCGCTGTAACGGGGCTCTTTTACAATAGGGTCGTTTTATCAAACTTCAACCCAACAGCTGATGAAGCGCCCTGCTAAAGCACCAGTGGACGCTAAGGAAATCCCCTTATCGAAGAGTTTAAGGGGCACTTTCTGCTACCATGCCAGCTCTGCAATTCTAGGTGTCCTCCATGGCATTTCGCCCCCTTACAGCCCGGGCACCCGCCGTCTTGCTTCGCGAAGCGAAACCGCTCAAAGCCATATTCCATCAGGCTCAGCGCCTGAGTCACTTGCAACGCCTGCTCGAAAGCCAGTTGCAACCGGCAGCTCGCGAACATTGCCACGTGGCGTCTTGGCGGGAAGGTAGCCTGTTATTGATCGTGACCGATGGGCACTGGGCAACGCGCCTGCGTTATCAACAAAAACGCTTACAACGACAGTTGGTCGCTTTCGAAGAGTTCGCCAACCTGACCCGCATTTTATTCAAAGTACAGCCCCCTACCGTGCAACAGGGAGCAGCTGGGCATACGATTAAATTGTCAGAAGTAGCGGCTGAAAGTATTCAAGCGACAGCGGACGGGATCAGTGATCCAAAGTTGCGCGCAGCACTGGAGCGGCTCGCTAGTCATGGAAAACCCCGCCCTTAAACTGCAACCACAAAAAAAGGCCACCCGAAGGCAGCCTTAAAACTAGAAAAGAGAGTACTAAATTACACGGCCGCGACAGGACGCATGTAAGAGATCGGTGCGGCGCTGGCATCTTCGAAGGTCACAACTTCCCAAGCGTCTGTCTGCGCGATTAAGGCACGAAGCAGGACGTTGTTCAATGCATGCCCGGACTTGAAGCCTCGGAACTCGCCTATCAGGCTATTACCCAGCAGGTAAAGATCGCCAATTGCATCCAGAATTTTGTGTTTGACGAATTCGTCCTCATACCGCAGGCCATCTTCGTTCAGCACGCCGTCCTTATCGACCACGATGGCATTTTCAACACTACCGCCGAGCGCGAGGTTGTGCTTGCGCAGGTACTCGATATCACTCATGAATCCAAAGGTACGTGCGCGGCTGACTTCTTTAACGAAAGAAGTGCTTGAAAAATCCACGGTTGCACTTTGTGTGCGGTTACGGAAAACCGGGTGATCGAAATCGATCTCGAAACTCACCTTAAAGCCTTCGAAAGGCAGGAAAGTAGCGCGTTTACCGCCCTCCTCCACTGTCACTTCCTTCAAGATCCGGATGAATTTCTTGGCTGCGTCCTGCTCTTCCAGGCCGGCAGATTGAATCAGGAATACGAAGGGTCCTGCGCTGCCGTCCATGATCGGAACTTCGGAGGCGGAGAGTTCAACGTAGGCGTTATCGATGCCCAGGCCAGCCATGGCCGAAAGCAAGTGTTCCACCGTATCTACCTTGGTGTCCCCGCTGACCAGTGTGGTCGACAGGGTGGTGTCACCGACGTTTTCCGCACGGGCAGCGATCTGCACCATAGGGTCGAGGTCAGCACGGCAAAACACGATGCCGGTATTCACGGGTGCGGGCTTGAGGGTCAGGTAAACCTTCTCCCCGGAGTGCAGACCTACACCTGTGGCACGGATAATATTTTTCAGGGTGCGTTGTTTAATCATGGCATTGGCCGCTTCAGCGCAAGTTGCGAACTGGTATCAACAAAGGCTGGCGATAATAGCAGACCAGACCTTTGCTGAACACCAATCACCCTAATACCCCTGATACATTTCATTAATCGGCCTGGCGACGCAGGAAAGCCGGGATGTCCAGGTAATCCAAATCATCGTGAGAGCTCGTCCTGGCGGACGCTTGGGCACCGGCATGCGCCTGATTGCGCATCACGGTAGGGCGGTCCAGATCGCGGTAGTTCACGGACGGCATTTCCTGACGAGCAGAAGGTTGTGCCGAAGCGTGCTGCGAAGGCTGAAGGGTGTTGTCGATGACCTTCACAGGCTTCTCGATTTTTGCACCCAGACCTGTAGCGACCACAGTCACGTGCAACTCGTCACGCATGTCCGGATCGATAACCGTACCGACCTTGACCATGGCGTGCTCGGAAGCGAACGCTTCGATGATGCTACCGACGTCCGAATACTCACCCAGAGACAGGTCAGGACCGGCAGTAATGTTCACCAGGATACCGCGAGCGCCTTGCAGGTTAACGTCTTCAAGCAGCGGGTTGCGGATCGCGGCTTCAGTCGCTTCACGTGCACGGTTAGGACCGCTGGCGCAGCCAGTGCCCATCATCGCCATACCCATTTCGCTCATTACAGTGCGCACGTCGGCAAAGTCGACGTTGATCATGCCCGGACGCTTGATGATGTCGGAGATACCGCGAACGGCACCGGCCAGCACATCGTCTGCCTTGGCGAAGGCCGACAGCAAGCTGGCGTCTTTACCGAGGATGGTCAGCAGCTTCTCGTTAGGAATAGTGATCAACGAGTCCACGCTTTCCGACAACAGACGAATGCCTTCATCAGCGATCTGCATACGCTTGCGGCCTTCGAATGGGAACGGACGCGTTACAACAGCAACGGTCAGAATGCCCATTTCCTTGGCCACTTCGGCGATGATTGGTGCCGCACCGGTACCGGTACCGCCACCCATGCCGGTTGTGATGAACACCATGTTCGTGCCTTGCAGCACTTCAGCAATACGCTCACGGTCTTCAAGTGCAGCCTGACGACCTACTTCAGGATTGGCACCCGCACCCAAGCCTTTGGTCACACCAGTGCCCAATTGCAGGATGGTCCGTGCGCCGATGCTTTTCAGCGCTTGCGCGTCAGTGTTGGCGCAGATGAATTCCACACCTTCGATGTTGCTCTTAACCATATGGTTAACAGCATTACCACCACCGCCACCAACACCGATAACTTTGATTACCGGGCTTTGCGGGACATTGTCTACGAGTTCGAACATTTTCCCTCTCCTTTCATTTTCTCTAGTTTTTTTGCCTACTGCCGCCTACCACTACCGCTTTGAATCTTAGAAATTGCCCTGCACCCAGCGCTTTAGGCGCTCAAGCACAGGAGCTTTAGGTTCATCGCTGCTATAGCCGCTGTTACTGCTACTGATGCCGGACAATGAGATGCCGTCGGATTGCTTTTGCAGTCCGTACAGCAATAGCCCTACACCTGTGGAATAGATCGGGTTGCGCACGACATCGGCGAGCCCTTTGACGCTATGCGGCACGCCGAGGCGTACCGGCATGTGGAAGATTTCTTCAGCCAACTCAATGGCGCCTTCCATTTTTGAAGTACCACCAGTCAGCACAATGCCGGCTGGGATCAAATCTTCGTAACCACTGCGACGCAGCTCAGCCTGAATCAAGGTGAAGAGCTCGTCGTAACGTGGCTCGACCACTTCGGCCAACGCCTGACGCGACAACTCGCGCGGTGGACGATCGCCAACGCTTGGGACTTTGATGGTTTCACCGGCGCCGGCCAGCTTGGCCAAGGCGCAGGCATAGCGAATTTTGATTTCTTCGGCGTACTGAGTTGGTGTGCGCAAAGCCATGGCGATGTCGTTGGTAACCTGATCGCCCGCTATCGGGATAACTGCGGTGTGACGAATCGCTCCTTCGGTGAAGATCGCGATGTCGGTGGTGCCACCACCGATATCAACAAGACAAACACCTAGTTCTTTCTCGTCATCGGTCAGGACCGAATAAGCAGACGCCAACTGTTCAAGGATGATGTCGTCGATTTCCAGACCGCAACGGCGCACACACTTCTCAATGTTTTGCGCAGCGTTTACGGCGCACGTCACCACGTGGACCTTGGCTTCCAAACGCACGCCCGACATACCCAAAGGCTCACGCACGCCTTCTTGGTTATCGATGACGTAGTCCTGCGGCAGGGTGTGAAGCACCCGCTGATCGGCCGGAATAGCAACGGCCTGCGCAGCATCCAGCACACGTTCAAGGTCGGCCATGCTGACTTCGCGATCACGAATAGCAACGATGCCGTGGGAATTCAGGCTGCGGATGTGGTTGCCCGCCACCCCGACAAAAGCCGAGTGAATTCGGCAGCCCGCCATCAGTTGGGCTTCTTCAATCGCGCGCTGGATCGACTGCACGGTGGACTCGATATTCACCACCACGCCCTTCTTCAGGCCGCGGGAAGGGTGCGTGCCGATGCCGACGATTTCAAGGGTCCCATCGGCCCCGACCTCGCCCACCAGCGCTACCACTTTGGAGGTGCCGATATCCAAACCGACGATCATTTTCCCGCTTTGCACGTTTGCCATTGTCCTGCCTCTTATCAATTCTTCGCGACGGCGGGTTTGTCCGTCGAAGGCGCTGCCTGCTCCCGCCATCCAACGGCCAGGCCGTTGGAATAACGCAGGTCGATGCGCGCGATATTCGTGATCTGTTCTTTGAGCGTTTTTTCGTAAATCGCGATGAAGCGGCGCATTTTTTCCACCAGATGGTCGCGGCCCAACAACAATTCGATACCTGGGCCTGAACTGCCCGCTCCGGTGGTCAAAAACCAGCTACCACGTTCGCGTAACTCCAGGCGCACGATGGAGAAGCCCAAAGGCCGCAACATCTGACTTAACACCTGATACTGCTGCATGACTTGTTGCTGGGCACGCTTGGGGCCAAACAACTGCGGTAAATGCTCATAATTGGCCAGCTCGCGCGGCGCAAATGCCTGACCTTGGTTATTCAGCAACGCCTGATCACCCCAGCGCGCTACGGGCAGCTGTTCTTCCAGACGAATCACGACTTGATCCGGCCAGACGCGGCGAACTTCGGCGTGAGCAATCCACGGCATCTGTTCTAACTCGGTCCGCATTCCCGTCAGGTCAATGGTGAAAAAGCTCGCAGCCACAAACGGCGCAATACGTTGCTGCACGGCTTGTTGACTGATGTAGCTCAGATCACCCTGGACGTTAATCTTGGTGATCGGCCGGTCGGCATACGGCAGCAGACGTGTGGCGGCTTCGTAAGTACCAAAACCAAGAACGACCAACATGACCGGCCAGAACAACTGTTTAAAAAACCCAAAGTTGGCTTTAGGCAGGCGCGCCGACAGCGGCTCTTTAGCCACCATTCGACTTGCACCACGCGGCACCGGCTTGCGGCCGGGAACGGGTTGCTGATGACGTAGCATCGCGCCTTGCATGGGATTAACCTCGCGCCTCGAGACTGTCGGCCAAAATCGCCAAAACCAACTGCGTGAAATCCAGACCAGCAGCACGCGCGGCCATTGGAACCAAGCTGTGATCGGTCATACCTGGAACCGTGTTCACTTCCAGCAGCCAAAATTTGCCACTAGCGTCTTGCATAACATCCGCACGCGCCCAGCCCGCGATACCAACAGCTTCGCAAGCACGCGCAGTCAACTCTTTGAGCTCATGTTCTTTAGCATCGTCAAGCCCGCAAGGAATTCGATACTGGGTATCGGAAGCCACGTACTTGGCGTCGTAGTCATAAAAGGTGTGAGGAGTGCCGAGACCGATGGGCGGTAATATCTGGTCACGCAGGGTGGCGATGGTGAACTCCGGACCTTGAATCCATTGTTCGACCAACACTTGCGAATCATAGGTACTGGCAGCTTTCCATGCGGCGATTAATTCGTCGACGCTGGTCACCTTGGCCATACCGATACTGGAACCTTCATGGGCCGGTTTGACGATCAAAGGGAAGCCCAGTTCCCCGGCCGCAGAAATACAATCGACCTCAGAGCTCAATACCGCATGGCGAGGGGTGGGTAGGCCCAGACTTTGCCAAACTTGTTTAGTGCGCAATTTGTCCATGGCCAGTGCCGATGCCAATACCCCGCTACCGGTGTAAGGAATTTCCAGGCACTCAAGCAGGCCCTGCATGCTGCCATCTTCGCCGCCACGCCCGTGTAGAACGATAAAGGCACGGTCAATTTTTTCGTTGACCAGATGCTGCAAAAAATCGTCGCCTACGTCGATGCCAAATGCGTTTACACCGGCGGCTTGCAACGCCTCAAGCACCGCTTGACCGGATTTCAGAGACACTTCCCGCTCAGCGCTTTTACCGCCAAACAACACAGCGACACGACCGAACACTGTCGGGTCTAAGGTGCAGACCAGTGAGGCATTAATGGTCATTGTTGTCATTTCAATTTCCCCTCAGTAGGGGCAACGATTGCGCCTGCGAACAACGGGCTTTTCAGCAGTTGTGGCGCAAGACCACCAATGTCACCGGCGCCTTGGCAAAGCAGGATATCGCCAGCGCGCAGCAGCGGTTTGACCAGTGGTGCCAGTTCGACGCCGCGCTCAATGTAGATCGGGTCCAACAAGCCGCGTTGACGGATGCTGTGTGCCAAGTGACGGCTGTCCGCACCAGGGATTGCCTCTTCTCCGGCCGGATAGACTTCCATCAACAACAGCACATTGGCTTCGGTTAGTACCTGCACAAAATCGTCGTAAAGATCACGGGTACGGCTGAACCGATGTGGCTGGTAGACCATCACCAGCCGACGATTCGGCCAACCACCACGCACAGCTTCAATCACCGCTGCCACTTCACGCGGGTGATGACCGTAATCATCAACCAGCATCACGTTTCCGCCTTCAACCGGCAGCTCACCGTAAATCTGAAAACGCCGGCCGACACCTTGAAAACCAGACAAACCCTGAACAATAGCTTCGTCAGAAACGCCTTCATCGGTAGAGATTGCGATGGTCGCCAGAGAATTGAGAACGTTGTGATTGCCCGGCATATTCACCGAAACATCCAGCGGCTGGTGATCTCGGCGCAGCACGGTAAAGAAGGTCTGCATGCCGTTCTGACGCACATTGATTGCCCGTACGTCAGCTTCTTCGCTGAAGCCATAGGTCATGGTCGGACGCTTGATCAGCGGCAGAATTTCCCGCACGACAGGGTCATCGATGCAAACTACCGCCAAGCCGTAAAAAGGCAGGTTATGCAGAAACTCGACAAAGGTTTTCTTCAATTTATTGAAGTCGCCTTCGTAGGTTTCCATGTGGTCAGCGTCGATATTGGTGACCACGGCCACCAACGGCTGCAGGTGTAAGAAGCTGGCATCGCTTTCATCAGCTTCGGCGATCAGGTAACGACTTGTGCCCAGTTGCGCGTTAGTACCCGCGGCGTTCAAGCGACCACCAATCACGAACGTAGGGTCCAGACCACCGGCAGCGAAAACCGAGGCGATCAAACTGGTGGTGGTGGTTTTGCCATGGGTACCGGCTACGGCAATGCCGTGACGATAGCGCATCAATTCGGCGAGCATTTCCGCGCGCGGCACTACTGGAATACGCCGTTCAATGGCACTGGCGACTTCTGGGTTAGACGTATTCACTGCGCTTGAAACTACCAGTACATCTGCGCTCGCGGTGTTCTTGGCGTGATGGCCGATAAAGATATGCGCACCGAACGATTCGAGGCGCTCTGTCACCGGGGAAGCTTTCAGGTCAGAGCCAGACACTTCATAACCCAGGTTCAGCAGCACTTCGGCAATCCCGCACATGCCAACACCGCCAATACCAACGAAGTGGATACGACGGATGCGGCGCATTTCCGGTTGCGGCATCGCGCGTTTATTTTCAACCATGAGCCACCTCCAGACACACATCTACCACGGTGCGGGTTGCATCAGGTTTGGCCAGGCGGCGAGCAGTGCGAGCCATGCTGTTCAGTTGTTCGGGTTGCATCAAAACCTCTTTCAGACGTGCGGCCATTTCGGCTACGCCAGTTGTCGCTTGAGGCATGACGAAGGCAGCGCCTTCGCGGGCCAAATACTCAGCGTTACGCGACTGGTGATCATCGATTGCGTGGGGCAATGGCACCAACAGCGAAGGCAGACCAGCTGCTGCCAGCTCACTTACCGTCAGCGCGCCTGCACGACAGACCACCAGATCGGCCCAGCCATAAGCTTGAGCCATGTCTTTAATGAAAGGCGCCACTTGCGCGTCGACGCCAGCAGTGCGATAGCGCTCTAAGGTAATTTGGTCGTGATTCTTACCTGCCTGATGAAATACTTCAGGGCGCAATTGAACCGGTAACAACGCCAACGCTTCGGGCAGCAACTTGTTAAGCGGTTCAGCACCGAGACTGCCCCCGAGGATCAGCAGGCGGGCTTTACGTCCAGCCAATACTTGACGTGGAGTTTCCAGAAACAATTCGCTACGCACCGGGTTGCCGGTCGTGCGGCGTTTGGCAGAGGTGGAAAAGGTATTTGGAAACGCTTCGCATACACGGCTGGCGAACGGAGCCAAACTGCGGTTAGCGGTACCCGCAATTGCGTTTTGCTCATGAATAATCAAAGGAATGCCGGCCAGTTTTGCCGCCAGTCCACCAGGGCCGGTGACGTATCCTCCCAGACCCAGCACGCACACCGGTTGCAGCTGACGAACGATTTTGCGCGCCTGCATCAGCGCCTTGAGCAACACAAACGGCGCCTTGAACAGAGCCAGCAAGCCTTTACCGCGCAAACCGGTCATGTTGATTAGATGCAACGGCAAGCCTGCCTGGGGCACCAACTCATTCTCGATGCCACGTGGCGTGCCCAACCAATGAACGCTGTAACCACGAGCTTTAAACTCTTGCGCGCAGGCCAACGCCGGGAACACATGCCCACCGGTACCGCCCGCCATGATCAGCACGTTAGCGCCCATTATTCGACTCCTCAGCGAAGTCGCTTTCATTAAATTCCGTTTCTTCACTTCCGGTATTGGTCCGCGACTCCCACTCGATACGCAGCAACAAACCAAGACTCGCGCAACAAATCACCAACGAACTGCCGCCGTAGCTGAGGAACGGCAAGGTCAGGCCTTTGGTCGGCAGCAGCCCGACATTCACCCCGATATTGATCAGAAACTGACCTATCCAGAGGAACGCCAATCCATAGGCGACATAAGCGCCGAAGTATTGCTTAGCCCTTTCGGCCCACAAGCCGATGTACATCGCCCGGATACTGACGAACACGAACAGCGCCACGGTGAGCAACGAACCCACCACGCCCAACTCTTCAGCGAGCACGGCGAACACAAAGTCAGTGTGCGCTTCAGGCAGGTAGAACTGTTTTTGGACGCTATTGCCCAGACCTACCCCAAACCATTCGCCGCGACCAAATGCAATCAGGGCTTGGGTCAACTGATAGCCAGCCCCAAACTGATCGGACCATGGGTCGGTGAAGGTAATCAAACGCGCCATACGGTAAGGCTGCGCTTGAACCAACACGAACACCGCACCCACCGCCAAGACCACCATCAAGGTGAATCGGAACAAACCAACGCCGCCCAAAAACAGCATGGCGGCCGCAGCACCCATCATCACCACGGTGGCGCCGAAGTCCGGTTCCATCAACAGCAAGCCAGCCATGGGCAACAAAACAATGAACGGTTTAAAGAAGCCCATCCAGCTTTCGCGGACTTCTTGCTGTTGGCGAACCAGATACCCGCCAAGGAAGATGACGACAAAAACTTTGGCGATCTCGGAGGGCTGAACGTTGAACATCCCGAAACCGATCCAACGCATTGAACCGTTGACCTCGCGGCCCAACCCCGGCACCAACACGATCACCAGCAAACCGAACGCGCCAATCAGCATCAGCCAGCCCAGCCGTTGCCAGGTTGATACCGGAATCATCATCGTCGCAGCGCAGACACCCAAGCCGATGACCAGATAGATAAGGTGGCGAATCATCATGTACAGCGGATTACCGGATTGTACTGCGGCTACTTCCGACGATGCTGAGGTAATCATGACCAAACCGAGTCCCAACAGCGCCAGGCAACCCGCGAGCATCGGAAAATCGACATCGATGCCACGGCCACTGATCAGCGGGGATGGGTAAGGCCGAATTATGCCGAGAATCATGACAACGCCTCCACCGAGCGAGCGAAAAGGCGGCCACGTTCTTCGTAGTTCTTGAACATATCCAGGCTTGCACAGGCTGGCGACAGCAATACAGCGTCCCCGTCTTGAGCGATTTCGGCGGCACGCAGCACGGCTTCTTCCAATGTATTGACGCGTATTAAAGCAACCGCTTCACCCAGCGCTTGCGCCAGGATTTCTGCATCGCGACCTAGTAGCACGACGGCGCGACAATGGGCCGTTACCGGCTCGCGCAGGGCTGAGAAATCAGCACCTTTGCCGTCGCCCCCGGCGATCAACACCAGTTTCCCGGTGATATCTGCACCCAGACCTTCGATAGCGGCCAGCGAAGCACCGACGTTGGTGGCTTTGGAATCATCGTAATAGCTGACACCATCACGCTCGCGCAGCCATTGGCAACGGTGCGTCAGTCCGGTGAATGCGCGCAGGCTGTTCAACATGGCGTCGAATGGCAAACCGACCGCGTGACCCAAGGCCAACGCTGCCAGCGCATTGGACTGGTTGTGGGCGCCGCGCACCTTCAGCTCGCGAACCGGCATCAAGGTGTCGAATTGGAAGGCGAGGAATTTTTCGCCGTTCTCTTCTCGCAAACCGAAGCCGTGGAAATCAGGAGTGTTCAAACCGAAGGTCCAGCAAGGCAGGCCCTCGCCGATCAGCGGCCGCGACAATGCGTCCTGCCGATTGACCACCACTTGCCGCGCGCCCCGGAAAATCCGATGCTTGGCCAAGTGATACGCTGGCAAACCACTGTAGCGGTCCATATGGTCTTCGCTGACGTTAAGCACGGTGGCCACTTCAGCACCGAGTTGATCGGTGGTTTCAAGCTGGAAGCTGGAGAGTTCAAGCACGTAAAGCTCGACAGAGTCGTCGAGCAGGTCCAGCGCCGGAGTACCCAAGTTGCCGCCGACCGCGACGCGCTTGCCTGCCGACGCCGCCATGTCGCCGACCATGGTTGTCACGGTGCTCTTCGCGTTCGAGCCACTAATTGCGATGATGGGCGCCTTCGCATTGCGGGCAAACAACTCAATGTCACCCGACAACTTCACGCCACGGGCCGCCGCTTGTTGCAACGCCGGAGTGGCCAGAGCCAGACCAGGACTCACGTACAGCTCGTCGGCGCGGCACAGAAACTCCACATCCAGTTCGCCACAACGCACTTCCACCTGCGGGTATTGCTCACGCAATGTCCCCAGTTCAGGTGGATTTTCCCGCGTATCCGCCACGGCAAACGACACGCCCCGGTTCGCCAGAAAGCGAACCAGAGACATGCCGCTCTTGCCGAGGCCGACAACGATGCGGAAGTGGTCAGAAGCGATCAGAGACACTCGTTCTACCTCAGCTTCAGGGTGGCAAGGCCGATCAGCACCAAAATCACGGTAATAATCCAGAAGCGGACAATTACACGCGGCTCGGGCCAGCCTTTGAGTTCAAAGTGGTGGTGGATCGGCGCCATGCGAAACACGCGACGACCGGTCAACTTGAAAGACGCAACCTGGATTACAACGGACAGGGTCTCCATCACGAACACACCGCCCATGATGAACAAGACGATTTCCTGACGAACGATAACGGCGATGGTGCCCAGTGCCGCGCCAAGGGCCAAGGCACCGACGTCGCCCATGAAGACTTGTGCCGGGTAAGTGTTAAACCAGAGGAAGCCTAATCCCGCGCCAATCAATGCGCCGCAAAACACGATCAGTTCACCAGCACCGGGGACGTAAGGAATGAGTAGGTATTCAGCAAATTTCACGTTACCCGACAGGTAGCAGAAGATACCCAACGCGCCGCCAACCATTACTGTTGGCAAAATCGCCAGGCCGTCGAGGCCGTCTGTCAAGTTGACCGCATTGCTTGAGCCGACGATCACGAAGTAGGTCAACACCATGAAGCCTAAGCCAAGCGGAATGCTGACATCCTTGAGCATCGGCACTATCAGTGTGGTTTCCACAGCGGAAGGCGCCGTGGAGTAAAGGAAGATCGCCGCACCAAGACCGAACACCGATTGCCAGAAGTATTTCCAACGACTTGGCAACCCTTTTGAATTTTTTTCAATAACTTTGCGGTAATCATCGACCCAGCCGATGCCACCAAACAGCAAGGTAACGATCAGCACCACCCAGACGTAGCGATTGCTTAGGTCGGCCCACAACAACGTGCTAACGGCGATAGCAGACAGAATCAGCGCGCCACCCATGGTTGGCGTGCCCGATTTGGCCAAATGTGATTGCGGACCGTCATTTCGAACCGATTGCCCGATCTGACGGTTCTGCAAGGTCCGAATCATCCATGGGCCCAGGAACAGCGAGAGCGACAATGCGGTAAGCACGCCGAGAATCCCGCGCAGAGTCAGGTATTGGAAGACCGCGAAGCCTTTGTAGAATTGTTGTAAATACTCCGCCAACAACAGCAGCATCAATGTTTCTCCTGGCTAGAACCACACAAAGCGGCGACGATGTTTTCCATCGCCGCGCTGCGCGAACCTTTAATCAAAATAGTGGTGTTAGTGTCCTGCTCCGCGCCAAGCGCTGCGATCAGGTCTTGCTGACTGGCGAAGTGATAGCCGTGCTCGCCGAACGCTTTTACCGCGTAAGCCATCATCGGCCCTACTGCGTAGAGCGCCGAGACTTTGCCAGCGGCGTACGTGCCTACATCGCGATGGCCCTGCTCGGCCCACTCGCCCAGCTCGCCAATATCTCCGAGCACCAAGACGGTGCGCCCAGAAAAGCCGGCGAGTATATCAACGGCCGCGCACATCGCGGTGGGGTTAGCGTTGTACGTGTCATCAATCAGACGAATGCCGTTAGTAGCCAACTGCGCCACCGCTCGGCCCTTGACCGGTTGAACCGCATTTAAACCTGCGACGATCCCGCCCAGTGACACACCCATTGCATGCGCCGCAGCCGCAGCTGCCAAGGCATTAGCGATGTTATAGGCGCCTAGCAGATTGAGCTGAATCGACGCCGATCCGCAGGGACCATGCAACGTAAAGCTAGGGCAGCCGCGAGCATCGCGGGTCAGGTCTCTGGCGTAAAAATCTGCTGAATCATCATTCAAGGCAAAGCTCAAAACAGGGCGGCCATTGGCGCGGGCATGCCAGGTAGCAAACGCCTTATCATCTCGATTGAGGACGGCTGTACCGCTAGCACTAAGGCCCTCGAGGATTTCACCCTTGGCCTGGACGATCTTCTCCGGGCCGCCGAACTCACCCACGTGGGCGGTTCCTGCGTTAGTGATGACCGCAACGTGCGGCTTTGCCAGACCGACGGTGTAGGTGATTTCACCCCGTCGAGAAGCGCCTAACTCAATGACGGCCGCCGTATGTTCCTGCGCCAGCTCAAGCAGAGTTAATGGAACCCCTAACTCGTTGTTCAAATTGCCTCGGGTTGCCAAGACCGACCCACGCGTACGCAGGATGCTAGCAAGCATTTCCTTGGTGGTGGTTTTACCGCTGGAACCGGTGATCGCCGCGACAGGCCTATCAAACCGGTTACGATTCAAGGCACCAAGCTGAGCCAACGCCAGACGCGTATCCGCAACTACCAACTGCGACAATTCAGAACCCGAGACTTCACGCTCGACCAACGCACCAGCGGCACCTTTGCTCGCGACGTCATTCAGATAGTCATGCCCATCAAAGTTCGGACCGCAAAGCGCGATAAACAGCTGCCCCGGAGCAATATGGCGGCTATCAATACTTACCCCGGCAAAGGCGCAATCAGCGCCAACCTGACGGCCATTGAGTGGAGCAACCAGCTCACTGAAAGTCAGAGGCTTAAGCATGTGCCACCTCCCATGCCGCCAGGGCTTTGGTGGCTTCTTCGAGATCAGAAAATGGCTGACGTTGGCCGTCGATTTCCTGATAGTCCTCATGGCCCTTGCCCGCCAACACGATCACATCAGCGGCTTGCGCGCTGGCAATCAACTGCGCCACCGCCTGACCGCGACCGGCGACAAAGTTCACTTTGTCGGCAGCGACGAAGCCTTTACGAATGTCGTCGAAAATCTGAGTCGGTGCTTCTGTGCGTGGATTGTCATCTGTAACCAACACTGTGTCCGCAAGCCGCTCAACCACTTCCGCCATCAAGGGGCGCTTGCCACGATCACGGTCTCCGCCGCAACCGAACAGGCACATCAAACGGCCTTTCGCGTGCGGGCGTAGCGCTTCGAGGACTTTTTCCAATGCGTCGGGGGTATGTGCGTAATCAACTACTACCAAAGGCTGCCGACCACCGCCCAAACGCTGCATGCGACCGACAGGACCTTCAAGCGTCGGCAGCACGTTCATAATTTCATCCAGCGGGTAATCCAGCCCCATCAACGCGCCGATGGCAGCCAGCACGTTGCTAAGGTTAAAACGGCCCAACAAAGTACTGCGCAGATGATGCTCGCCTTGTGCAGTAACCAATGTGGCGCGCACGCCATCGTCGTCAAAATGCGCATCGCTGCAGTAAAGCGAAGCGCTGCTGTCTTTAACGCTATAGGTGATCAGGCGGGACTCGTGTCTGTTCGCGGCCAACTGGCAACCGAAATCATCATCAACATTGATTACCCGACAACGCAGATGGGGCCAAGCAAATAACTTGGCCTTTGCGGCAGCATAGGCCTCCATTGTGCCGTGATAATCCAGATGGTCGCGAGACAGGTTAGTCAGCACCGCAACGTCAAATGCCAACGCGCTCGCTCGGCCTTGATCCAGACCGTGGGATGACACTTCCATTGCGACAGCGCGGGCACCGGCTTTTCTGAGGTCGGCCAAGGTGGCCTGTACTGCAATCGGGTCGGGCGTCGTCAAGCGCCCGCTTTGCAGGGCACCGTAAAAACCCGTCCCCAATGTGCCAACGATCCCGCAATGCTGACCAAGCTGATCAAGCGCTTGCGCGACCAATTGGGTGACACTGGTTTTGCCGTTGGTGCCGGTAACTCCGACCAAATTCAGGTTGCGGCTCGGGTCGCCATAAAAGCGCCCAGCGATGTCAGACAACTGTGCAGCCAGACCTTTTACAGGGATCAGCGGCACGTCGGTAATCGGCAGAACGGTTGCGCCGTCCACTTCATAGGCTACTGCCGCTGCACCCCGCTTGAGGGCATCTACAATGTGCACGCGACCGTCGATTTTTCCACCCTGAATCGCCAGGAACAGATCGCCTGGGCGTACTTTACGGCTGTCGAGGGTCAACTCGCGAATTAATAGATCGCGATCAGCATGGGCAAAAATCTTGTTCAGGCTAGAAGACATTAACCACGCCCTCCTTTAACAGCGGGCACAGCATTCACTTGCTCCTGCGTTGGCGTCGCCGCCAAATTATCCGGGGTGACGTTCATCAGCCGAAGCGTGCCCGACATGACCTTGCTGAACACTGGGGCCGACACCAGACCACCGTAGTAGCCCGCCTTGCCCGGTTCATCAATTACTACAACGATGGCGTAGCGAGGATTGCTCATCGGGCCAAAGCCAGCGAATAGCGAGCGATACGCGTTTTCTTCATAACCCTTGGTGCCCGACACTGTTTTACGCGCAGTGCCGCTCTTGCCTGCCACGTGATAGGACGGCACCCGAGCACGGTATACACCGCGAGGATCTTCGATCACTTGCTGCATCATGCCCTGTACGGTTTTCGCGGTTGCTTCCGGGATTGCTTGAACCGCGACCGGTGGCGTATCAGCTTTAAGGATGGTCAACGGCACAATGCGCCCGTTGTTCGCAATGGCGGCGTAAGCATGCACCAACTGCAACGCGGTGATCGACAGGCCGTAGCCGTACGACAGGGTTGCGGTCTCGGCTTTGCGCCATTCGCGGTAGTTTGGAAGATTGCCCACACGTTCGCCGGGAAAACCCAGGCCGGTGTATTGTCCCAAGCCGACTCGCTGCATGGCATGGAAAATTGCTTCACCCCCAATATCGAAGGCTACCTTGCTCATGCCTACGTTACTGGAGTTGATTAAGATACCGGTCAGATCGAGGATAGGCCCCTCGGTTCTTGTCACGTCGCGAATCGTGTATTTACCGATCTGCAGCGTTCCAGGGTAAACCTCAACTTTATCGGTCGGCTTCCACCGACCACTGTCTAGCGCAGCCGTCATGGAGATTGGCTTCATGGTAGAACCAGGCTCGAACACGTCAGTGATTGCGCGATTGCGCATGGCGGCCGGGATCATGGTGCGGCGGTTGTTCGGGTTATAGGTCGGCGAGTTGACCATCGCCAACACTTCGCCTGTTTTCACGTCCATGATCACCAGGCTTCCGGCCTTGGCGTCGTTTTCCTGGATGGCATTGCGCAGTTCGCGAGTCGCCAGGTATTGCAGGCGCAGGTCAATAGACAATGCCAAGGTCTTCCCGGCCTTGGCATTTTTGGTGACCTGAACATCTTTGATCAATCGACCGCGTCGGTCCTTAATCACTTGTCGCTTACCGGGCACACCCGCTAGCCAGTCGTCGTAAGCCAGCTCGACACCTTCGCGACCATGGTCGTCGAGGTCGGTGAAGCCCACCATGTGTGCGGTAACGTCACCGGCCGGATAAAACCGCCGAAATTCTTCGATGCCGTAAACGCCCGGCACTTTCAGATCAAGCACCACTTGACCCTGCTCAGGCGTAAGGCCGCGGACCAGGTAGATAAATTCTTTATCGGCCTGCGCCTCCAGGCGATCACTCAGCAACTTGACGTCTTGTCCCAAGGCGGCAGCCAGCGCTGGCCATTTGTCCTTGGCCGTCTGCAGTTCTTTCGGATTGGCCCACAGCGTTGTCACTGGCGTACTGACGGCTAAAGGCTCGCCGTTACGGTCAGTGATCAAGCCACGATGAGCGGGAATAGGAATGTGACGGACGCTGCGAGCGTCGCCTTGTTCCTTGAGAAACTTATGGTCGACCACTTGCAGGTCGATGATGCGCCAGCAAATGGCAGCCACCATAATGCCGAGCAGACCCACCACCACGCGAAAACGCCAGGGATACAGGGCGCCTTCGAGGTTCATCATGGGGCCACCATTCGAACTTCAGCAGCGCTTGGGATACGCATATGCAGTTGTTCGGTGGCCAGCGTTTCGATACGGCTGTGCGCTGTCCAGGTGCTTTGCTCAAGAATCAACCGGCCCCATTCGGCCTGAGCTTTGTCGCGCACACTCAGCTCACTGTAAAGCGAGTTCAATAACTGCCGGTTCCAATGGGCGCTGTATGCCACGCCAATCGCCGAAACCAGTACGGCAATGAACAACAGCAGCATAAAGAAACTGCCGGTAGGCAAAGGCTTAAGGACGAGCTGGCTCACTTAAGCTTCTCCGCTACACGCATCACAGCACTGCGCGATCGTGGATTGGCCTTGGTTTCAGCCTCGGAGGCGAATTGCGCTTTGCCGTGGATTTTGATTTTCGGGTCGAATGCCTGAAAACGGATCGGTAAATCGCGAGGCATTGTGTCGGTTTCGCCTTTTGCGAGCTTACGCATGAACAATTTGACGATGCGATCTTCCAACGAGTGGAAGCTGATGACAACCAAACGTCCGCCAACTTCAAGCGTTTCTAGGGCAGCTTCGAGCCCGGCTTCAAGATCGCCCAGTTCGTTATTGACATGTATGCGCAGGCCCTGAAAAGCGCGAGTCGCCGGATTTTTGCCTTTTTCCCATGCAGGATTAGCAACCTTCAACACCTCAGCAAGGTCGCCGGTGCGCTCAAAGCGTTGGGTTTCACGACGCAGAACCACGGCGTTCGCCATGCGCTTGGCGAAACGCTCCTCGCCATATTCCTTGAACACACGGGCAATTTCTTCCGCGGATGCCGTGGCGATGAACTCGGCAGCGCTGACGCCGCGACTAGGGTCCATGCGCATATCCAGAGGACCGTCGTTCATAAAGCTGAAGCCGCGTTCTGGATCGTCCAGTTGCGGCGATGAGACGCCAAGGTCGAGCAAAACTCCGTTGATCTTGCCCGCCAGACCGCGACTTTCAACTTCAGCGCCCAGCTCAGCAAAGCTGCGTTGCACAACGACAAAGCGGCCGTCTTCGGCCGCTAGCGCTTGCCCTGTGGCAATCGCTTGAGGATCTTTGTCAAATCCCAGCAAACGCCCGTCAGGGCCAAGATGCTGCAATATCAGGCGACTGTGGCCGCCGCGGCCGAATGTACCATCCAAATAGCAGCCATCGGTACGTACCGCGAGAGCCTCTACGGCTTCTTCGAGCAGTACGGTGATGTGGGTAAAGCCGCTAGTCATAGTCACAAGATCAAATCACGCAGTTCATCAGGCATAGCGCCAGGTTGTTGAATAGCCGCCAGGTCCGCTTCAGCAAGCGTGTTCCAGGCGTCCTCGTCCCACAGTTGAAACTTATTTAGCTGGCCAACCAACATCACGCGCTTATCCAACTTCGCGTAATCGCGCAGCCGCGGCGGAACCAGAAAACGGCCACTTCCATCCAGTTCCAGATCGACCGCATTCCCAATCAACAGCCGCTGCAGGCGACGGTTTTCTTCACGGAATGTCGGCAAGTCACGCAACTTGGCCTCAATCAGTTCCCATTCGGATAACGGGTACAGGCATAAGCAGGGGTCTACAGCGTCAATCGTTACAATTAACTGCCCGGCACTGCGCGAATCCAACTCGTCGCGGTACCGGCTCGGCATTGCGAGGCGACCCTTTGCGTCAAGATTGATTGCGTTGGCACCACGAAACACAGGCGCGATCTCCGAATATTAACTTTTTGAGCTGAAAAAACCCACTTCATGCCACTTTCCGCCACTTGCGCACACTATATAAATGCGCCCACCACACCGTCAAGGCACGGTCCTAAGGAATTCCCTTACAGAACGGAGATTTAGGAGAAGAAAGTCAGACTTCGGAGCATTTTTTTAATTGTTTTGATAGATAAACCCCGGAGAGCTCAGAGGCCTGAGTCTCGAAGTTAATGTGATTTATCAAGAGTAAGATTTTTTTGATATTACGAAAGGTTGATGCTGCGAAAAGCGGGGGTAGAAAATAAGGTGGAGAGTCGATCTGTAAGCCGGGTTCTGTCGTGAACAGTCATTCGTCTACGACGGCCATCACTGGACGTCTTTAGCAACCTACCCGGTTCCAGCGCGGGCCACGCCTTGGAACCCTATTTGGTCTTGCTCCGAGTGGGGTTTACCTTGACCACGACCTGTTGCCAGACGTGCGGTGCGCTCTTACCGCACCTTTTCACCCTTACCGGCACCGAAGTGCTTAGGCGGTTATTTTCTGTGGCACTTTCCGTAGGCTCACGCCTCCCAGGCATTACCTGGCACTCTGCCCTATGGAGCCCGGACTTTCCTCCCCCCTTTATTGCGGAACAATAAAAGGCAGCGACTGTCCAATCGACTCTCCGCCGACAAGGTTAGCGGCACGGACCGTCAAGAACAAGCTTTAATACATTCTGCGACCTCTAGCGGTTAGCGCCGACGCAGGAATTTATTCGCCTTTTTGCTTTTCCAGCGCTACCTGATAGAGCAAGTTTTTGCGAACGCCGGTAATTTCGGCGGCCAATGCAGCGGCTCTTTTGAGCGGCATCTCCTCCAGCAAGAGATCTAAAATACGCCGTGCGTCCGCACCGATAACGTCTTCATCTTCTGGCGCTGTCCAACCCGCAACCAACACCACGCACTCCCCGCGCTGCTGATTGCTGTCACCTTCGACAAACGCTCGCAGATCGGACAACGGCAGCCCCTTAAGGGTTTCAAAGGTTTTGGTCAGCTCTCGTGCCAGTAATGCGGGACGCTCTGGGCCGAACACAGATTCAAGATCTTGCAGGCACTCCAGGATTCGATGTGGCGCCTCATAAAAAATCAGCGTGCGGGGTTCACTCTTAAGCAACTCAAGTCGAGCCCTGCGGCCAACCGCTTTAGCGGGTAAAAAGCCTTCAAAGATAAAACGGTCGGAAGGCAGCCCGGCCGCCGACAACGCGGCGATCAACGCGCACGCTCCAGGAATCGGCACCACTCGGATGCCCGCTGCACGCGCTTGCCGCACCAAGTGATAACCGGGATCGGATATAAGGGGAGTGCCCGCATCGGAGATCAGCGCAACATCATCACCGGCTAATAGCCGTGTCAAAAAGCGACTGCCCTCCTCCCGCTCGTTGTGTTCATGACACGCCGCCAGTGGCGTAGGAATACCAAAATGCTGCATCAACCGTAACGAGTGACGAGTATCTTCGGCAGCAATTAGCGCCACGTCGCGCAACACCTTCAGCGCACGCACGCTCATGTCATCCAGGTTACCGATAGGCGTAGCAACAACATAAAGCGAGCCTGGAGCGGAATTCAAAGCACCTGGAGCAGTCAAAGCGCACACCTCTTGTGTTGAACAAAAAATGCATTGTACAGATTAAGGCCGTGGCGAACGGATCGCTGGCACAAGCGAACACTAAAACAGTTTGAGAGAACGTTTGATTTCCTTACCGCACAACGTGAATAAACAATAAAACACCGCTTCGCCTTTTATTTAGCTGCACCGCGACCAATATCACCGCTTTAACGCCATCAACATCGCGCCCCGGCCAGTGCTTGGGTACAATTCCAGCCTATTTGCTTGAGTATCAGGATCACATACATGATCGCTTGCCTGCGCCTGTTCACCGCCCTTTGTCTCGCTGCCCTGTTGGCGGCGTGTGCCAGTTCGCCGTCGTCGACCCTGGGCGAACTTCCTCGCACGCCCGACGCCAGCATCGAGCAATTGCTCGAACAAGCCGCTGCCGCCAAAACCCCCGATCAAGCCGCGTCGCTAAGGCTGAGCGCGGCCGATCAGGCCAATCGACAAGGGGACGTGGGCCGAGCCGCAAAAATTCTTGAGCAAGTTCCTGTTGATCAGCTCAAACCTGCACAACAGGTCTACGCGAGCACTCTTTCCGCTGAGCTGGCCCTGGGTCGCAACCAACCCAAGGTTGCTCTGGCAGCGCTAAGCCACCCAAGCCTGCTGCGCTTGGGCGAACTGCCTATTGATCAGCAAGTTCGCACCGGCCTTGTTCAGGCGCGCGCACTGGAAGCCGACGGACAAATCCTGGCCGCCGCCAGCCAACGGGTATTTATCGCGCCGCTACTTAAAAACGGCGATGCCACAGCCAACCACGAAGCGATCTGGTCGCTGGTTTCCCAGTTACCGCCTGAGCAACTCCAAGGCTCTGGCAACGGTGACCTTGCGGGCTGGCTGAGCTTGGCCCTGGCGGTAAAAACCGCCGGTACGCTGGAGCAGCAGCAAGCCGCGATCGATACCTGGAAAGCACAAAACCCGCAGCATCCGGCCGCTCAGCAATTACCACTTCCGCTGATTGCCCTCAAGGCATTAGCCAGTGCCCCGCTGACCAAAATTGCGTTGTTACTGCCACAAGACGGCCCGCTAGTTTCGGTGGCCCGGGCACTGCGCGAAGGCTTTATGGCTGCGCACTATCAAGCTCAGCAAGCGGGACAAAAGCCCCCCGTCATCCAAGTGTTCGATAGCTCACGCCTGACTTCGCTTGACGATTTCTACCGTCAGGCCAAAGCGTCCGGCGTGCAACTGGTAATTGGTCCGCTGGAAAAACCACTGGTTAAACAGTTAAGCAACCGTCCACACTTGCCTATTACAACGCTGGCACTTAACTACAGCGATTCTCGTCAAGCGGGGCCACCGGAACTGTTCCAGTTTGGCCTTGCCGCTGAAGACGAAGCCAGGGAAGTGGCGCGCCGCGCCTGGGCCGATGGCAAGCGGAGCGCTGCCGCCATGGTGCCGAGAGGTGAATGGGGTGACCGTGTTCTGGACGCCTTCCGTCAAAGCTGGCAAGCATTAGGCGGCACGTTCATCGTCGCCGAGCACGTAGACCAACCGGTCGCCCTCGCCCAGCAAATTGCTGACATGTTCCAACTGCGCAATGTCGATGCCCGCGCCAAAAGCTTGCAAAATACTGCAGGCGCTCAAGCACCTCAGCCAACGCGTCGCCAAGACATTGATTTTATTTTCCTGGCCGCCACGCCTCAGCTAGCGCAGCAGATCAAACCGACGCTGGTGTTCCAATATGCTGGTGATGTGCCTGTGTATGCGACCTCCCAACTGTTTACTAACAGCGGCGATCAAGCGCAGTACAAGGACTTGGAAGGCATTCAATTCTGCGATACCCCATGGCTGCTGAACACCAGTAATCCGCTGCATCAGCAAGTGATCGCGCAATGGCCACAAGCGGCCGGGAGCCTGGGTCGGTTGTACGCCATGGGAATCGATGCTTATCGCTTGGCACCGCGTCTGACACAACTCAAAGCGTTGCCTGACACTCGCCTGGATGGCGAGTCCGGCAGATTAAGTCTGGGCCAAGGGCAGCGTGTAGAACGGCAACTGCCATGGGCTCAATTTGTCGGCGGCCAGGTTCATCGCCTGCCAGACACCGCGCATTGATACCTGTCGCACCGCATTTGAGGGCCGGGCGTGAGGCTGAGGCATTCGCCCTGACATATCTTCAGCAGCAGGGATTAAGCCTGATCGCGCAGAACTGGTTATGCCCACGCGGCGAACTCGATCTGGTAATGCTTGATGGCGATACAGTAGTATTCGTCGAAGTGCGCTATCGGCGCCACGCAGGCTGGGGTGGCGCGCTTGAAAGCGTCGATGTTCGCAAGCGCGAAAAACTGGCTATGGCCGCTCAATATTTTCTGCAACAAGCGTCACACTGGGCTGACTCACCTTGCCGCTTTGATGTGATTGGCATTAATGGCGACCCTGGCAAGGAACCCTCATTAAATTGGCTCCAAAATGCATTTGACAGCTAGACCAGGCGGCAGGACTTGTCGAACCTGGATGCCTGATTTTCGAATGAAACACCTATACCGATTTTGCTTTGCAGGCTGCACATTGTTTGTGCCTGGAGCAGTTGCCCTACTTAAGGTCACATAGATGGACATGCAATCCCGAATTCGCCAGCTTTTCCAAGCCAGTATCGACACCAAACAGCAGGCGATGGAGGTTCTTGCACCCTACATTGAGCAAGCCAGCCAAGTGATGGTCAATGCGCTGCTCAATGAAGGTAAAATGCTTTCTTGCGGCAATGGCGGCTCTGCGGGTGACGCTCAGCATTTTTCTTCGGAATTGCTCAACCGCTTTGAACGTGAGCGCCCTAGCCTGCCGGCCATTGCGCTAACCACCGACACCTCAACCATTACCTCGATTGCCAACGATTACAGCTACAACGAAATCTTTTCCAAACAGATCCGTGCGCTGGGTCAGCCGGGCGATGTGCTGCTAGCTATTTCCACCAGCGGTAACTCGGCCAACATTATTCAAGCCATCCAGGCCGCACATGATCGGGAAATGGTTGTCGTAGCTATGACCGGTCGCGACGGTGGCAACATGGCGTCGCTGCTGCTGCCGGAGGACGTGGAGATCCGCGTTCCGTCCAAAGTCACTGCACGTATTCAAGAAGTCCACCTGCTGGCGATCCACTGCCTCTGCGATCTGATCGACAGCCAACTGTTCGGGAGTGAAGAATGACACCTAATCGCCTAAGCCTACTGGCTCTGACACTTTGCCTGGGTCTCAGCGGATGCAGTTCGGTCCTGACTGCCACCCGCGATACGCCGATCCAGGATGACCGTGGCACTCGCACGTTCGGCAGCAAAATTGACGACTCTCTGATCGAGACCAAAGTTGCGGTCAACGTCGCCAAGGCTAATCCTGACTTGGATGAAGGCTCGCACATCATTGTGACCAGCTTCAACGGCATCGTACTGCTGGCAGGCCAGACACCCCGCGCGGATCTGAAATCCCTTGCTGAACAAGCCGCAGCTTCGGTTCAACGGGTGAAAAAGGTCAACAATGAACTCCAGATCATGGCACCGTCTTCCATACTGGCGCGCAACAACGATGCTTGGTTAACCACCAAGATCAAAACGCAAATGTTGACGGACAACACTATTCCAGGCTCGCGTATCAAAGTCGTGACTGAGAACGGCATCGTTTACCTGCTGGGTCTAGTGACTCAACAAGAAGCCACCCGCGCTACCAACCTGGTCCAAGGCGTATCGGGCGTGCAGAAGATTGTGAAGCTGTTTGAGTATATTGATTGATCTGACCGTAGATACCGCCTCGACTGCGCCCACGTTGCGCTTACGCAGCGAAGGCCAAGATGGTGTCTGTTACTTCCAACAAAAAACGCCGACATCTCTGTCGGCGTTTTTTTGTTTCAAAAAGCTGAGTTCGATTATTTGACCACTTTCAGGCTCGGTCTGCCTGTCGGTCGCGGTGGTTCGCTTTCCGGTGGCGGTCCTTCATCATCAGGATCGATATCTTCATCAACGTCTTCAAGGGCCGGTTCTACTTCAAAAACCATACCCTGACCGTTTTCCCGGGCATAAATACCTAGAATCGCGGCAATAGGAACGTACAACGTGTGCGGAACACCGCCGAAACGACCTTCGAAACTGACAGCATCGTTATCCATGTGCAGATGACGCACAGCACTGGGCGACACGTTTAAAACGATCTGACCATCATTGGCAAAGCCCTGAGGGACCTGCACTGACGGGTATTCCGCATTAACCAGCATGTGCGGGGTGCAATCGTTATCTACGATCCACTCATACAGAGCACGAATCAGATAAGGGCGACTGGAGTTCATCAACGGCTCCTTAAGCCTTAGCGCATATCACGTTCAGCACCAGACAGACTTGTCTGGAAAGCCTCACGTGCAAATTGGCGCTCCATGTAATCAAGCAGCGGTTTCGCTTGCCGAGGCAATTCTATACCCAGGACCGGAAGACGCCAAAGTATCGGCAACAGGCAACAATCAACTAGGCTTTGATCTTCGCTGAGGAAAAAAGGCTTGTCAGCGAACAACGCAGAGACACCGGTCAAACTTTCACGCAGCTCTTTACGCGCCTGAACGCGAGCAGGTTCTTTACTGCGTGAATCCAGAATCAGATCCACCAAACCACACCAGTCGCGCTGAATACGATGAATCAGCAGGCGGCTATTGGCGCGGGCTACAGGATAAACCGGCAACAAAGGGGGGTGCGGATAACGCTCATCCAAGTATTCCATCACCACCGTCGACTCGTACAAAGCCAAGTCGCGATCGACCAGCGTTGGTACGCTGCCGTACGGATTAACCTCGATCAATCTTGGCGGATGACGACCCGTCACAACATCAATGATCTCAGCGCTGACACCTTTCTCGGCGAGCACAATGCGCACGCGGTGGGAATAGTGGTCGGCGGGGTCGGAGTAACAGGCCAACCGATTGGTCACGCCCATGGCGGTCCTCCTCGCTTGTAAAAGTTTTCAGAAGCAGAAAAACGAGCGCGCCCAAGGGGCGCCTCCAAAAACGACTACGGGGGCAGACAACCACAGAAGCGGTCACTTGCCCCACGCTCGTTTTTCGGAGAAACACCCTAGGGCGCGGCTCGTTAACAGCAGGGGTTACAGCATAATCAATGGACGTCTTTCCAGTATTCGCGCTTGAGTAAATACGCGAAGACGAAGAAGAAGGCCAAGTAAAGCAATACATAGGTTCCGATGCGCTGATGCTGCAGCTTCACCGGATTTGCCGAGTAAGCGAGGAAGGTTACAAGATTTTTGATCTTCTCATCGAACTGTTCTTCATTTAGCGAACCGGTTTTCGGCAATACGGTCAATTGATCGCATGCTTCATGGGTCAATGGAGAACCTGTCAGAGGGTCGAACTGCTTCTTCCCATCCTCAACGATTTGCATTTGCTTACAGCCGATAACCTGACGACCTTGCAGACCAGCCAGTACGTTAGGCATACCGACGTTCGGGAAAACCTTGTTGTTCACCCCCCAAGGACGTGCAGGGTCTTCATAGAACGAGCGCAGATAGCCATAGAGCCAGTCAGTGCCGCGGACACGAGCCACCAGGGTCAGATCGGGCGGAGCCGCGCCGAACCAGGCTTTAGCGTCAGCAGGCTGCATGCCGATGGACATGTGATCGCCAATCTTGGCGCCCGTGAATATCAGCTTATCCAGCATCAAATCGTGGGGAATACCTAGATCGTCAGCCACACGCTCATAGCGCTGGAACTTGGCACTGTGGCAACCCATGCAGTAGTTGGCAAACGTACGTGCACCATCCTGCATGGCCGCTTTGTCAGAGACGTCAATATCAACATGCTCTAACTCTGGACCGTGCTCTGCCGCATAGGACACAACGGGCAGAAGAGCAAAAATCAATACAGCAAATAGCTTTTTCATCAGCCAGTCACCCTTTCTGGAACCGGTTTGGTCTTCTCGAGCCGGGTATAGAACGGCATCAGAATGAAGTAGGCGAAGTACAGGAACGTACAAACCTGCGACAGAATCGTGCGCTCTGGTGTTGGCGGTAGAACGCCCAGCACGCCGAGAATTACAAATGCCACGCAAAACACCAGTAACCAGATCTTGCTCAACCAGCCTTTATAACGCATCGATTTGACCGGGCTACGATCAAGCCATGGCAACACGAACAGAACGGCAATTGCAGCACCCATGGCAATAACGCCCATGAGCTTGTCCGGTATAGCACGCAGGATCGCGTAGAACGGCGTGAAGTACCAAACCGGAGCAATGTGCTCAGGGGTCTTGAACGCGTTAGCTACTTCAAAGTTAGGTTTCTCGAGGAAATAGCCGCCCATTTCAGGGAAGAAAAATACGATCGAGCAAAAAATGAACAGGAACACCACGACGCCGACGATGTCTTTCACGGTGTAGTACGGATGGAAGGGAATGCCGTCCAGCGGTATGCCGTTTTCGTCTTTGTGTTTCTTGATGTCTACACCGTCGGGGTTGTTGGAACCCACTTCGTGCAGTGCAAGAACGTGCAACACCACCAGACCCAGAATGACGATCGGCAACGCCACGACATGCAACGCAAAGAAGCGGTTCAGGGTAATACCTGAAATCAGGTAGTCACCACGGATCCATTGAGTCAGGTCACCACCGATGACAGGAATCGCACCAAACAGCGAGATAATTACCTGAGCGCCCCAATAGGACATCTGACCCCAAGGCAGCAGATAACCCATGAATGCTTCAGCCATCAGCGCCAAGTAGATCAGCATCCCGAACAGCCAGACCAGTTCGCGCGGCTTCTGATACGAACCGTAAAGCAGTCCACGGAACATGTGCAGATAAACCACGATGAAGAACGCAGATGCACCTGTTGAGTGAAGCAGGCGCAGGATTGAGCCATATTCCACGTCACGCATGATGTATTCGACAGAAGCGAACGCCTCTTCAGCCGATGGCGTGTAGCTCATGGTCAGCCAAACACCAGTAACGATCTGATTGACCAGCACCAGCAGCGCCAGTGAGCCAAAAAAGTAAAAAAAGTTAAAGTTTTTTGGGGCGTAGTACTTGCTGAGATGGTCTTCCCACATTTTTGTGGCGGGAAAGCGCGCATCTACCCAGTCCATGAACTTACTCATGACGCTTTCTCCTGATCGACGCCGATGACGATAATGCTGTCCGACTCATAGGAATGCGGCGGCACAGGCAAATTCAAGGGTGCCGGTTGAGACTTATAGACACGCCCGGCCAGATCGTAGTGCGAACCGTGGCAGGGGCAGAAATAACCACCGACCCAATCCTTGCCTAGATCTGCAGGAGCTACTTCGGGACGGAACGTCGGCGAACATCCCAAGTGCGTACAAATACCGACCAGCAACAAAATCTCTGGTTTGATCGAACGCATTTCAGGGTCGACGTAAGTCGGTTGCGAGGAGTTCTTTGAAGTGGGATCGGATAATTGCCCTTCGATCTTTTTCAGGTTCCCTAAAATCTCTGCGGTACGACGGACAATGAATACCGGTTGGCCACGCCATTCGGCAATCATTTGTTGTCCGGGCTCGACCTTGCTGATATTCACCTTTACCGGTGCACCTGCGGCTTTCGCCTTGGCACTGGGAAACCATGACCCCACGAACGGGACCGCCGCCCCCACCGCTCCTGCTGCACCAACCACGGATGTGGCTGCTACGAGGAAGCGACGCCGGCCTGCATTCACGCCGTCATTGCTCATTCCGTCCTCTCCCATCAGCTCTATGGCCTGTTTGATCAGGCGTCTACTTAATAAATATCTAGAACGGTGTAAAAATCCTGCCGGATGGTAATGAAAAGCCCCTCAATTGACAAGGTAATTACCATCACCCAATGGTCTCAAGCCTTATAACACGCGGCACCCAGACATGTGGCACGTTGTCACACCAAAACCGAGCGCCCATAAAAAAACGCCCAGATCCTAAAAGGAACTGGGCGCTTAGAAAGTAGCAGCGAATTAACGCTTCGAGTACTGCGGACGCTTACGCGCTTTACGCAGACCGACTTTCTTACGTTCTACTTCACGAGCATCACGAGTAACGAAGCCAGCTTTGCGCAGAGCGCCACGAAGGGTTTCGTCATACTGCATCAGAGCGCGAGTGATGCCGTGGCGAATTGCGCCCGCTTGACCACTTGTGCCGCCACCGATAACAGTGATGTAGATGTCGAATTTTTCGGTAGTCTGAGTCAATTCCAGCGGTTGACGAACTACCATGCGGGCAGTTTCGCGACCGAAGAAACCGTCAAGAGTACGGTTATTGATAGAGATGTTGCCAGTACCTGGACGCAGGAAAACGCGTGCAGTTGCGGTCTTGCGACGGCCAGTGCCGTAATTTTGAGTCGCCGACATAATGAACTATTCCGTTAAAACTTCAGTTCTTGGGGCTGCTGAGCAGTATGAGGGTGTACAGCGCCCGCATAGACTTTCAGCTTACGATACATGTCGCGACCCAGCGGGTTCTTAGGCAGCATGCCTTTAACCGCGGTCTCGATCACGCGCTCTGGGGCTTTAGCGATCAGCTTTTCAAAGTTGATCGACTTGATCCCGCCCGGAAAACCAGAGTGAGAGTAGTAGATCTTATCGGTGGTTTTAGCACCGGTAACACGGATCTGCTCAGCGTTGATAACGACGATGTAGTCGCCTGTATCTACGTGCGGAGTATATTCCGGTTTGTGCTTGCCACGAAGACGGCTCGCGATCTCGGTCGCCAGACGACCCAGTGTCTGACCAGCAGCGTCGACGACGAACCAGTCGCGCGTAACTGTTTCCGGTTTAGCAGTAAAAGTTTTCATTCTTTAATAGCCTCAGGGGCCGCCCTGATAAATTAGACGGCGGATCTTACTGAATAGTGCGTACTTTGACAAGGTCAAAGGCGGCCGGGAACAGACGCTGTCGGGGGCTCGGGTCGGCGCGTCCGTAATACGGCAAGATTCTTCGGCAGACGGCGCATCACTTCCACTGCAAAGAGCTGCGGAATTATGCAGATTTCGAAAAAAATCTCAAGCAGCTTTTGCAATTCACCCTGAATTCAGAGGTAGAAAGTGATGACATACAGTTTTAATCGACGAAATCAGACCATTCCAGATCCATTCCGCTCGACTTCCTCCGATTGAAACGAGCTCCAGCAATCATGTCACCCCCATCAGAAAGCCAAAACCCGGAATACATTTCGGAGCCTGAGCCCATGACCTGCACGAGGACACTGGACACATACAACAAAAAATAAGACGATCCCGCCGTCGCCTGACCACTTTCCCATATAAGAAAAAGAATTATGCCTACCCAGCTCTCCGCGCCATTGCGGCGCGTCAGCATCCTGGCCATCGATGGGGTATTCGCCTCGACCCTGATGCAAGCCAAAGATTTTTTCCACCTCGCCAGTCTGCGCTATGGAAAACAGCTCGGCCAAGGCCTAAAGACCACCTTCGAAACTCGAATCGTTAGCCCAAACGGCCTTCCTGTGCGCAGTTTCAGCGAGGTCATGCTGCCGGTGGAGGGAGGTCTAGAGCAGAGCGATGTGATTATCCTGCCGGCGTTTTGGGATAATTTCGATACGTTGTGCCAGCGATATCCCCAAGTGTTGCCGTGGTTACGCGAACAACACGCTAAAGGCGCCGTACTATGCGGCGAGGCCAGCGGGGTGTTTTGGCTAGCGCAATCGGGCTTGTTGGACGGCAAAGAAGCGACTACTTACTGGCGTGCGTTTGCGGAATTCGGGGAACGATTCCCACAGGTATTGCTCAATCAGGAAAAACACCTGACCGACGCCGATAACCTGTATTGCGCTGGCGGCACTACCTCAGCCTGCGACCTCTACATTTACCTGATCGAACGTTTCTGCGGGGCCAATGTTGCTCAAGCCGTGGCGCGCGACATTCTTTACGAAGTGCAGCGTAGCTATGTGCCGGGACGGATGGGTTTCGGCGGGCAAAAACTGCACCATGACGTGATCATTCTGCAGATTCAGCAATGGCTAGAAGAGCACTTTGCCGACAAGTTTCGTTTTGAAGACGTTGCGCGTGAGCACGGCATGAGCATTCGCAACTTCATGCGACGCTTCCAGACCGCTACTGGCGACAAACCGCTGCACTATCTGCAACGCTTGCGCATTGAAACCGCCAAGGGCCTGCTCTCGGGCACACGCAAAAGCATCAAGACGATTAGCTATGAAGTCGGTTACGACGATGCCAGCTTCTTTGCACGGCTGTTTCGTCAACACACGGAATTGTCACCGAATCAGTACCGCCAGCAATTTTTGCAGGCAGCCTGAGGGCAGTTACAAGCCATAAGTTTCAAGCTACAAGCTACAAGCTAATTCCTTCTTGCAGCTTGAAGCTTGTAGCTCGCAACTCTCCCCTAGGGTTTATGCGCCCGAGACAGGAACTCATGGGATTGCATTTCCAACAGCCGACTCAGGGTGCGCTGGAACTCGAAGTTCAGACGACCCCCGGTATACAAATCCTTGAGCTCGACTTCAGCTGAGATGATCAGCTTGACGTTACGATCGTAGAATTCGTCGACCATGTTGATGAAGCGGCGGGCGATGTCGTCAGTTTTGACACTCATCTGTTCGACGCCGCTGATTAATACTGCGTGAAATATTTTGCCGAGTTCGATGTAATCGTTTTGGCTACGTGGACCGTCACACAGTTCACGAAAGTCAAACCAGGCCACGTCATCGCAGGTAAGCATCGCCCGAATTTCGCGGTTTTCAATCATCAGCACATCGTCTTTGGTCGCTTGAGTGCATTCCGGGGTCAGCGCTCGGAAGCTCTTGCGTAGGCTTGCTTCGGCGGCTTCGTTCAGCGGGAAGTGAAACAACTCCGCCTGTTCCAAGTGACGCAAACGATAGTCGACGCCACTGTCGACGTTGACGATGTCAGTGTTGAGCTTGATCAAGGCAATAGCCGGCAAGAATCGCGCGCGCTGTAAACCGTCCTTGTATAAACCGTCCGGGACGATGTTCGACGTCGCGACCAAGGTCACGCCGTTCTTGAACAGTTCTTCCATCAGGGTGCCAAGGATCATGGCGTCGGTGATGTCTGAAACGAAAAACTCATCGAAACAAATTACCCGCGCCTCATCGGAAAAGCGCTTGGCGATAATGATCAGCGGGTTTTTCTCGCCATTGAGGGTTCTCATCTCTTCGTGCACACGCTTCATGAAGCGGTGAAAGTGAGTTCGGACTTTCTCCTTGAACGGCAGGGCTTCAAAGAAAGTGTCGACCAGGTACGTCTTTCCTCGGCCAACGCCCCCCCAAAAGTACAAACCTTTGACGGGCACCTGCGACTTCTTGCCGAACAGCTTGCCCAGCAGACCCGGCTTACTGTTGTGCGCGGCGACCAGATCGTCGTACAGGCGTTGCAGATGGCGCACAGCAGTTTCCTGCGCGGCATCATGGAAGAAGTCGGGGCGTTTCAGATCAGCTTGATATCGTTCTAGGGGGGTCATATTTGTTAACAAGGCGACAAAAACGGGCCGCCACTGTAGCGACGGCCCTTGGAAATGGCAATCAGACCTATTGCGATGCCAACGCCCGCTTCAGATTTTCGATGGCCGCGTCGCGCGCTGCGCCGTCGACAAACTCAGGACTGTCCGCCACACATGAATCGTTTAGCCATAACGTGAAGCGATCATCCTCGCTGCGCAGGTCCAGCTCGCCACCCAACTGCAGCTGCTTGCTGACTGCACCCGCCGCCTTGCCATCAGCGAACGTGCGCGATAACAACAATTGCTCACCGTCGGCGGCCAGCAGGCGAAAACGGAAGCTGCCATCGTCTTCACGGAAGCTGATAAACCGCACACCTTTGGCGGCTTTTTTTTTCCCGCTGTCAACGTTTTGCACAACGCTGCGGAACGACCGCAGGCCAACCGCCTCACGTAACTCGCCGAGGAAAGGCGTTGCGACGGCGCGGGCCTTTACAGCACCGGCGAGCAGAATATCTTCCAGATCGGCTGGACGCGCCATAAAACCATGATAACTCTCGCGAGCCTCGCCCAGCTCAGCGTCAAGCAGCGTGAACAAACGTTGCTTGGCCTCGCCCCAACCCAGGCCCTGCAACAGCTCTGAACGGAACTCAGCGCCTTGCTCCAGGGTGGCAAAAGCCTGATAGAGGGTGAACAGGTGCGAATTGTCCGGATCCTTAGCTTCGCCCGGCGCACGCGAGTCGGTGACGATCTGCGAAATCGAGGCTTTCATCTCTTTGGCACTGCTGAACAACGGAATGGTGTTGTCGTAGCTTTTCGACATCTTGCGACCATCCAGGCCGGGTAGCGTGGCAACGCTTTCTTCGATCAGCGCTTCGGGCATGA
The DNA here is from genome assembly GCF_035019745.1 of Pseudomonas sp. 10S5. Taxonomy (NCBI): domain Bacteria; kingdom Pseudomonadati; phylum Pseudomonadota; class Gammaproteobacteria; order Pseudomonadales; family Pseudomonadaceae; genus Pseudomonas; species Pseudomonas sp. 10S5. The sequence goes on along the minus strand of NZ_JASJVL010000023.1, from coordinate 2,567 downwards.
CAAAAAACTCTTTGCCCTGCCCAAATAGGTGGTTGAAACGCTGACCAATGTCCCGGGCCATTTCCACGTGCTGAATCTGATCGCGGCCAACCGGCACTTTGTGCGCATTGAACATCAGGATGTCAGCCGCCATCAGCACCGGGTAGCTGTACAAACCCATGGTGATACCGGCGTCCGGGTCTTCACCGGCTTCTACGTTTTTGTCTACCGAGGCTTTATAAGCGTGTGCACGGTTAAGCAATCCTTTAGCCGCCACACAGGTCAACAACCAAGTCAGCTCAGGAATTTCCGGGATGTCGGACTGGCGATAGAACGTGACCCGATCGACATCAAGTCCCGCAGCCAACCAAGTCGCTGCGATTTCCAGACGTGAACGCTGAATGCGCAGCGGGTCATCACATTTGATCAGCGCGTGATAGTCGGCAAGGAAGTAGAACGAATCAGCATCGCTCTGGCGGCTGGCGATGATCGCCGGGCGAATGGCGCCGGCATAGTTGCCCAGGTGCGGCGTACCGGAAGTAGTGATGCCGGTCAGGATACGAGTGGTCATGGCTAGTCGCTGCTTATTAGAGTAGGGCAGGTTGGGCGCTTACAGAATCAGGCGCTTCTGGCTGCAATTAATTCGAAAGGCGTGGCAAGACCAAGTCTTTAAGGTCGGTTAGCTTGCCATGAAAAAAGTGTCCGCATTCTGCCACTTTCAGCAGCTCATGGGGACGCTTGAGAGCGGCGGACCAATCGTAAACGGTCTGCGGATCGATCACCTCGTCGGTTTCAGGTTGAATCAAGGTTATCGGACAGTTTTGCGGCACTGGGTGATCGGCGCTGAGTCGAGTGACCGCCGCCGCCACCATGAATAAATGCGCCAACTTCTCACCCCTGGCTTCCAAGCGTCCGCCAAGACTGGCCGCGACAAAACCACCAAACGAAAAGCCCAGCAGGGTCATTGGCAAGTCGAGGTGTTTATTACGCAACCACTGCGCTGCGGCTTGGGCATCATCGACTTCGCCAGCCGCCATGTCGTGGCTGCCCGCGCTGGCGCCAGTCCCGCGATAGTTGAAGCGCAAGGTGATCAAACCCGCATCGCGTGCAGTTCGCTGCAATGTCGATACGACTTTATTCAGCATGGTTCCGCCCTGCACCGGGTTAGGATGGCAGATCAGCGCCAGACCGCGAGCACCTTCGGTATTAAGGTAAAGGGCTTCGATTTGGCCGACTGGGCCATCAATCAATACAGGGGTTTCGCGCATGAGCAAAAATGAACTCCGTGACCTCGAATTGGGTCGACTCGTCTAGCTGATTGTCTGTGTCTGGCATATCCGAGAGCGTCTCGCGGTATACAGCGCAGGTTCGAGCCGTTAACGTAAAGCAAAGCCGTTTATAGAGGAAGGACTCGTGGAACACTCGCTCTTAGTTTGGTTGTTGCCGACTATCGCCCTGGTCGCAGGTGTGGTCATTGGTTTCCTGGTCGCACGTCTGCTACCCAACGCCGCACCGAGCAGCACCCAGCGTCAGCTGGATGATGTGCAGGAGCGCTTCAATAGTTATCAGAACGAGGTAGTCACCCACTTCAACAGCACGGCGAACCTGGTGAACAAGCTTTCGCAGAGCTACCAAGAAGTACAGGATCACCTTGCCGATGGTGCCAACCGCCTGGCCCTGGATGAGCAGACGCGTCAGCGCTTACTCGCCAGCTTACACGCGGACACCACTCAAGCACCTCGGGATCGCCTGACCCCACCGCGCAACTCTGAAGCGCCGAAGGACTACGCGCCCAAGACCCCGAATGCACCCGGCATGCTGGATGAGCATTACGGTTTAAAAAAGTGATGTGAGCGACACGCATCAACAAAAAGCCCGCCGTTCAGAGTGAACTTTGAACGGCGGGCTTTTTTTGGAGTTACATACGGTCGGGCCATACTCTCGCAGTCAACATGGGCTAACCCTATTCCGAGGCCTGACGTTTTGGCAATTTGACGTAACAGCCACGCGATTCTTCGATAGTTAGGCAATCGTCTCCGACAACCAATACCATCTCGTCGAAGAACTGGCTGATGTCATTTTCGCCGTTCAAGCCCTCGTTATTCCGGCGCAACGTTAGCCGTTGTCCGTCTTGTGACCATTTACCCTTTGCATAACCGTCAGCGGAGCCATATTCAACGACGGCTTCAAAGTTATCGCCCTCTTGCAGCGACAGCTGCGAGGCCATTTCCATGACCCCTTGTAAATAATAGTTGCCGATTAAATCGTTGGATGGCGCGTTATCAGCATGGGAGCAGGAGGCCAGGAATAGAGCTGAAACGAGTAGGACGATTCCTTTCATTTGTTTCTCCGGGGTTGTGAATACAAGAGTTGAGAGGTTGACCGGGGATCACCAACTGCCATACGGAATGCCGAAGCGTTCGATGTATTGCTTCGAGTCCTTGGTTTGTTGGAAGTAGTGCCCGTTTGATTTGCCTAGGTCCGGGCCTAAGGGTTCTATCCCCACTTGGGCGCGGTTGAAGGCGACTCGGCGTAAACACTCATCCCACACCCACACTTGCACGATACCGCCGGGTGCAAGCCCCAGG